>JAWWBS010000124.1 GCA_033720895.1 Gammaproteobacteria bacterium | reverse complement strand
GGCGCTGCAGGACGGCGTCATCGCGGGTGCGGTGCTGGATGTTTTCGAAGAAGAGCCGCTGCCGCGCGAGCATCCGCTCTGGGACTGTCCCAACACGGTGCTGACGGCGCACATGGCAGGTGATTTCATCGGCTGGCGCGAAGCGCTGACCGAACAGTTTGTTTCCTTGTTCAAACGCTGGCAGGACAGCGGCGAGCTGACGAACCTGGTCGACAAGGCCCGGGGTTATGCCCGTCGAACCTGATTAAGAGAGGGGAAGTTCATGAGCGATCCAGGTAATCCGGCTGATTTCACGGCACTGCAAATGGCGGCGATGTTCCGTAGTGGCGACTTGTCGCCCCTGGAAGCCACCGAGGCCTGCCTGACGCGCATCAGCGAGCACAACGAGGCAGTGAACGCGTTCTGCTTCATGAACGAGGAACTGACGCTGGAGGCGGCGCGCAAGTCGGAGGAACGTTTCCTGCGCCTGGAACCGCTCGGCCCGCTGGACGGCATACCGGTCGCGATGAAGGACATGTTCGTCACCAAGGGCTGGCCGAACCGCAAGGGCTCGAAGGTCGTGCCGGATACGCCGGGCGAGGTCGACTCCCCTGCCGTTGCCGCCCTCACCCGCCAGGGTTACGTGCAGATGGGCCGCACCACCGCGCCGGAATTTGGCTGGAAAGGCATTACCGACTGCGCCCTGACCGGCGTGACCGGCAATCCCTGGGATCCTTCGAAGACCGCAGGTGGTTCATCGGGTGGTTCGGCTGCGGCTGTGCCGCTCGGCATGGCGCCGCTGGCGACCGGCACCGACGCCGGTGGTTCGATACGCATTCCCGCCGGCTTCTCCGGCCTGGTCGGTCACAAGCCAACGCAGGGCCTGATCCCGATGTGGCCGCCGAGCGCGTTCGGCCAGCTGGCGCACCCGGGTCCGATGACCTGGACGGTGGAAGATGCCGCGCTGATGATGGACGTGATGTGCGAGCCGGATGTGCGCGACATGACCCTGCCCGGCGTCGACGGCAGTTTCCTTGATGCCATCGAAGGCGGCATCAAGGGCATGCGCATCGCTTACTCGCCAAATCTCGGCTACGCCAAGGTCGACAATGAAATTGCAGCCTCGGTCAAAGCGGCGGCGCAGTTGCTGGAAGACCTGGGCGCGGTGGTCGAAGAAGTCGATCCCGGCTTCGAGGATCCGCTGGAAGCCTTTAATATCCTTTTCTATGGCGGCGCGGCGAATGCCATGCGCGATCTCGATGCCAAGCAACGCGCCGAGATGGATCCTTCCTTGTGCGAAGTGGCGGCCTGGGCCGAGAAGCTTTCGCTGCTGGATTACCTTGGTGCCCAGAACGTGCGTGCCGCGCTGACCGAAACCACGAATCGCTTCCACGCGAAATACGACCTGCTGCTGACGCCGTCGCTGCCGATCCCGGCCTTCACGGCGGGCCAGGAAGTGCCGGATGGCTGGCCGCATGAACGCTGGCCGACATGGACGCCGTTCACCTATCCCTTCAACATG
>JAWWBS010000123.1 GCA_033720895.1 Gammaproteobacteria bacterium | reverse complement strand
CGGAGAAGCCCATGGCCACCGACCGCCCTGGCGACACCAGGAGCGCGAAACGCCCTGATCCCGAGAAAGTCCTCACTGATATCGCCGATTACGTCCTGGACTACGAGGTCCAGTCGGACGAGGCTTATCAGACCGCCCGCTACTGCCTGATGGATTCGCTGGCCTGCGCCATGCTGGCCATGGAATACCCCGCCTGTACCAAGCTGCTCGGTCCCGTTGTCCCGGGTGCCGAAATGCAAGACGGCGCCCGCGTGCCGGGCACTGCGTTTTCGCTGGACCCGGTGCAGGCTGCGTTCAACATCGGCGCAATGATCCGCTGGCTGGATTTCAACGACACCTGGCTTGCTGCCGAGTGGGGCCACCCCTCGGACAACCTCGGCGGCATCCTCGCGGTGGCAGATTACGTTTCGAGACAGGACGAGAAGGAAGGCAGGCCGGGCCTGACGATGCGCGACGTGCTCACCGCCATGATCAAGGCCCACGAAATCCAGGGCGTGATGGCGCTGGAGAATTCCTTCAACCAGGTGGGGCTGGACCACGTCTTGCTGGTGCGCCTGGCGACCGCGGCCGTTGTCGCCGACATGCTGGGCATGGACCGCGAGCAGGTCATCAACACCATTTCCCACGTTTTCGCCGATGGCGGCGCACTCCGCACCTACCGTCACGCCCCGAATGCCGGCCCGCGCAAGAGCTGGGCGGCAGGTGATGCCACCGCGCGTGCCGTTCGACTGGCGCTGATCTGCAAGACAGGCGAGCTCGGTTACCCGACCGTATTGAGCGCCGAGCGCTGGGGGTTCTATGACGTGCTGTTTGGCGGCAAGAAGTTCGAGTTCCAGCGCGACTATGGCAGCTACGTGATGGAGAACATCCTGTTCAAGATTTCCTACCCGGCGGAATTCCACGCCCAGACAGCGGTGGAATGCGCCATGGAGCTGCATGCACAGGTCAAGGATCGCCTCGATGACATCGAGCGCATCGAGATCGAGACGCAGAAGGCGGGCGCGACGATCATCGACAAGACCGGTCCGTTGAACAATCCCGCCGACCGCGACCATTGCTTGCAATACATGGTCGCCGTGCCATTGATTCTCGGCAGGCTCACGGCGCAGGAATATGAGGACGATGTCGCAAAAGACCCGCGCATCGATGCGCTGCGCGACAAGATGGTCGTCACGGAAAACGAACAGTTCACCAAGGACTACTTCGACCCGGACAAACGCGCGATCGGCAATTCGGTGCAGGTGTTCTTCTCGGATGGTTCATCCACCGACAAGGTCTCCATCGACTACCCCATCGGTCACCGCAAGCGTCGCGATGAGGGTGTTCCCGTACTGGTCGAGAAGTTCAGGAGCGCCGTCAGTGATGTCTTTGACGAAAAGCAGGCGAAAGATATCGAGGCGGCCTGCGATGACCAGGACGCATTGGAAGAGATGGCGGTAACGAGCTTCATGCGGCGGTGGTCGCGGTCCTGACATGCTCTATCACCTGCTGGCCAACACGGTACTGCTGCTGCACGCGCTGTTCATTGTCTTCGTGGTGCTGGGTGGTTTGCTGGTGCTCCGGAACCCGCGCATTGCCTGGTTGCATGTACCGG
>JAWWBS010000122.1 GCA_033720895.1 Gammaproteobacteria bacterium | reverse complement strand
CTCATCGACACCACAGGCGGAGAGGAACAAACCCAGCAGCAAGATCGCAGGCAGGAAAACGGCGTGGCGAGACGGCATGGCAAGTCCTTTTGTTCAGGTCCGTGCCGGATTTTGACAGGCGCGCCGGGCAATTCCAAGCAGGGGAAAATGCAGCGGCACGCAAAGGATGACCAGGAGCTGGAACCTACCAGCGGAAATCACCCGCGCGCCAGCCGGCGCGAATCTGCCAGGCGCCCACCAGCACCAACAAAACCAGCGCGATGGCATGCAGCAAGGCTGTGAGGTTCATGGATTTCGCGTCTGCAAGCTCGGCGAGATAATACGCCCGTAACTTCTTGCTCTCGTCCGAGGGTTCGATCGACAGGAGTTTGCCGGGTGATCGAGGGTCGGGGCATTCCGGAAGCTCGAGGCGATAACGGTAGTGGAGGTCGGTCACTTCCTGGCAAAGCTGGCGATAAGCAGCTTCATCGATCTGGCCGCTGTTGTAGGCCGACAAGATTCGTTCATCGGAAATATCGGCCACGGGGAGATTCGCGAATTCCCGTGTTGACTCGGCCGAAGCAAAGAAGAACACTATGGGCAGGCTCACCATGAAGGCCATGCCGAAAACAAAGGACACGCTCATGCCTAGCGCCGTCGCCGGCCGGCCCTTTCTCCCGGCTTGCCGCTCCATTCGCAGGACGACGAAGAGACCACCAAGAATCAACAGCAAGGCAGCGACCAGCAGCAGGAAATCCATGATGGTGGCCGGCCCCGGGCCTTCCTCGACATTCGGGGACACGCCGAATGTCCGGAGGAATTGATACAGGCCGAAGCCTGTCATCCAGAACACCAACAGCCCGACGACATCGGCCTTTACCGGCAGCCAGCGCCTCTCGGCCCGCATCTGCTTTAAAATTCCGCGCTTCGCTTCACTCGATTCCTGGCTCATGCGTCCCCATGATCGATTCATCCACCAGGGTGCATTCTGCTGTTTCCTTGCCGCAGATGAAACTCGCTGTCACAAGATCGAATATGCGCATCACATCGTGACCAACCGTCCAGGGATTCCAGCCAGTCGGCGCGGGTAGCTGCCAAGTTTGCGAAGGCTCCAAGAGTATCCAATCGAAAAAAAGCCCAGCAAAAGCTGGGCCTTTTCGCCGTCTCAAGCTTGCGTCAACCGCACTTTGAATCCCCGCAGCTCAGGCAGGTCATGCAGCCGTCCATCATGACGACGGCGGCGGTGTTGCACTTGGCGCACAAGGTCGCGCCGGCCGGGTAGTCGCTTTCGGTGAAGGCGTCGGCCTGCTTGTTCTGCGCTTCGAACTCGGCGCGCTTGGCTTCGACCAGGGCTTTCTGGTGCTCGTCCAGGCCTTCGTCCTTCAGCATGCCGATCTTCTTCATGTGGTCTTCGATGACGGCGCCGATTTCAGCGATCAGCGAAGGCATGAACTTGCCGCCCGGCTTCCAGTAGCCGCCGCGCGGATCGAACACGGCCTTCAGCTCTTCGACCAGGAAGGTGACGTCGCCACCCTTGCGGAACACGGCGGAGATGATGCGCGTCAGGGCAACGATCCACTGGAAGTGGTCGAGGTTCTTCGAGTTGATGAAGATCTCGAAGGGACGACGCTGCTCGTGGTCGGTGTCCTGGTTGAGGATGATGTCGTTGATGGTGATGTACATGGCGTGGTCGGAGACCGGGGTCTTCACCTTG
>JAWWBS010000121.1 GCA_033720895.1 Gammaproteobacteria bacterium | reverse complement strand
TCGGGCCCAGCTGATGGACAACACGGGCATCCGGAACGTGCCCGGCCTGGTCAAGTACGCGATCCGGACGGGCCTGATCAGTATCGATGACTGAACGGACCTGGGATTGGCGCCGTGAAACCGGCGTCTTCCTGATGGGCCCGGCTGACAATCCGTGAAAGTCTAGGCGCCTGTTCCGATATTGAGCGGTGCCCCATTCCCCCCCCTATGGCTGGTTGGGTGCAACTACCACCCATATCCTGGTCGGGGCACCGCTCAATTCTACTGCTCTGATCCCTGCAATCTGTGCGATGGCTTCCTTATACTGGGGGCCACTTCCTGTTTGCCGAGGTCTGCTATGCACAAGCTTTTGAAGCGATCATTGCTCTTCCTGGGGGTACTCCTGGGCCTGGTGATCCTGGCGGCGCTGGTGGCGCCAATGCTGGTGGATGCGAATGACTTCAAGCCTCGGATTGTTGCCGAGGTCGAGGAGGCGACAGGTCGCAAGTTCGCCATCGAAGGTGATCTCGAACTTTCGGTTTTTCCATGGCTGGGCGTTACCGTGAATGGTGCGTCGCTGGGCAATCCTGCGGGATTCGATGACAGCGTGTTTGCCAGCCTGGAGCGCGTCGACATCCGCGTTCGACTCCTGTCGTTGTTTTCGGATCGCGTGGAAATTGCCAAGGTTGTCCTGGTCGGCCCGACAGTTCGCCTGTCTCGCCATGCCAATGGTGAAGACAACTGGTCAGACCTGGCGGCCGGCGATGGCACCGGGCAGGAGAGCTCCAGCGAACCGGCGACCAAAGGCCCCGACTTCCGAGTACAGGGTGTGCTGGTCGAGAATGCCGAGCTCCGTTACAGCGATGCTGCGGCAGGTGTCGAGTTTGTCATGCAGGCATTCAACCTTGATATTGATGCCATCAGTCTGCCGCTCGATACCAGCTTGTCCTTGAATACCGAATTCGAGCTGGCTTCGTCGAATATTGGCGGCACCGCGGCCCTGGCGACCCGGCTCCGGGCAGATCCGGAAGGCGATGCCTACGGGCTCGATGCCGGCGAGCTCGAGCTGCTTCTCTCGGGGGAGGCAGTGCCCGGCAATGGGGAGCTTCCCGTGTCGATTCGCTGGGAACGAATCGAGGCCGGGCTAAAAGCCGAGGTGGCCGAGATCAAATCGCTGACTGTCGAGGTCCTGGGCATGTCGCCGCAACTCGACATGCAGGTCAGGAACTGGTCCGCAGCACTCGCGTACCAGGGTGATGCCAAGCTGCCCTCTTTCACCCCGCAGCGCGCCATGGCCGCACTGGATATCGAAGCGCCCGTCACTGCTGATGACAAGGTGCTGAATGACGTGGCCGCAAGTTTCAAATTCTCCGGAACGGCGCAACGGGCCGCACTGGAATCCCTGGCTATCGACCTCGATGACAGCAACATCTCAGGTACGCTGTCGGTCGAAGATTTCGAGCGCATGGCATTGCGATTCGACCTCGTACTGGATGCGATCGATGCCGATCGTTACTTGCCGCCAGCGAGCGACTCGCCGACCGGTGGGGACGCGTCCAGCGAAGATGTTGCCATTCCCGTCGAGATGCTGCGCGGGCTGGATGTGCTCGGCACCCTGGGCATTGGCAAGCTGACGTTTATGGGCATTCGTTCCAGCGATATCGAAGTCGGTGTGGATGCGCGCAAGGATCAGCTTCGCCTGCACCCAGCCAGGGCCTCGCTGTATGAAGGTAGCTACTCGGGTGACATCCGTGTAGATGCCCGTCGTGACACGGCGCGC
>JAWWBS010000120.1 GCA_033720895.1 Gammaproteobacteria bacterium | reverse complement strand
GCCGATTTCCTGAAAGTCCTTTCGATTTCCGACAATGACCGATTCGGCGAGGTGGTCGACATCAGTTTCGATGGCTCGGTCATCGCAGTCGGCATGCCTGCCGAGGACAGTGACGATGGCAGCAACAATGACAACCTGCCAGGCTCCGGTGCCGTGGCCATTTTCGAACAGAACGGTTTGGGATGGCAGCACGAGTTGAACATCAAGGCGTCAGGCATGTCGGCCAATGACCGTTTTGGCGAGTCAGTCTCGCTCAGTGGTTCGGGCAAGCTGCTCGCCGTCGGCGCGTCGGGAGAGGACAGCAGCAGCAACGGCATCAACAGCACCGTAAATGATGACGGTTCGAATACGGGCGCCGCGTACCTTTACAAGCGAGACGACGTGCTCGGCAACTGGAATCGCGTCCCCATCGCCTACCTTAAAGCATCGACCACCGCCGACCTCGATCGCTTCGGCGTGGGTGTTGCACTTTCCAGCGACGGCACCGTGCTGGCAGTCGGCTCGATGGGCGAATCGAGCAGCAGCGAGGGCATTGACGAGTCTGAGAACGATGCCGCACCAAGCGCAGGGGCTGTGTACGTATTCAGCGTGGAAACCGATGGCCTGGCCACGACCGTGGAACAGGTCAGACGCGTCAAGGCCAGCAATCCGAGCGAAGATGACCGTTTGTCCAACGGTGCCGGTCTCGCACTGAACGACGACGGCAGCGTGCTGGTCGCCACCAGCGCACACGAGGACAGCAACAGCGACGGGGCAGAAGACCCGGCCGCCGCCGAATCAGGTGCCGCCTACGTTTACTGATGATCAAATCGGCAAGCTGATCAAACGAAACCGCCCTTCGGGGCGGTTTCTCTTTATTCTTCCGTGCTGTTTCGAATCCGGTCCAGCAGCACTCTCGCCTTGTTCCGCGCTTCATCACGCCGGTGCGGATCGCGAATCAACGCTTCAAGGTCATCCGCAATGGCGTCGATGCCACTCATTTCCCTGTCCGGGTCGTGGCGGTCTGCCGCACCAAAGAGATTGATCCAGTCTTCGGTCTTGCGGCCAAAGCGGACCACAGCGTAGAACCGCCGGCCCTTGTCGTCGCCAGGCACGAGAAGGTCGATGAGTGCGGCTCCAATGGATATCGGGCTCAGCAACAGATCCCTCAGGCCATCCACCAGCAACTTGCCCTGGAACAGCAACACGTCTTTGAAAGTCTGCCAGCGTGGTTCGGTCATCTCACCTTTCCTGTTGGTGTTCATTGCCGACAATGCGGCAACTCTGCTCTGCCCATGAAATTCGTGTCCATGCCGAACCAGACAGCATTCTGCTGCGCATCGAAGAACATGTGTCGCACGGCACCGCCGGAGTCAGGTATGACCTGGTTGACTATGAAACGTTCCTTGCGGGTATCGAAACCGATCCAGCGATTCGGCTGTGGTCCAGTCTCTACGTACCAGATGCAGCCGTCATCATCCGCGATCATGCCGTAAGGCCTGGAACCCTCGGCCGATGGCGATCGCCATTCCTTGAAGGTGTCCGATGCGGGGTCGAAACGGCCAAGATAGCCCTGCGCATAATCGACATACCAGACCTGACCATTCACCATGGCAATCCGGCGCGGCCTCGCATCTTGTCGAGGAATCGCCTTCGTTACCAGCTCGCCACTGGCGACATGGGCAAGATGGTTACTGCCTAGCAGGACAATCCAAGGCATGTCGGAAGCATCCAGGACGATGCCGTAGGGTCGGCTGCGCTCGATGGGCATTTCCCATTGCTGGATCTTGCCGTTGCGAGGATCAAGGCGACCCACCGCATTACTCCACTGCGCCGTGAACCAGATCGCGGGACCGGATTCCTGTACCAGGGTGTGAG
>JAWWBS010000119.1 GCA_033720895.1 Gammaproteobacteria bacterium | reverse complement strand
ATGTGGAATTCATTGATCGGAAGTTCGTCCGGATAGCGCGGATCCTCCGACCACCCTGCTTCCGCAGCCTCGAGTTCCTCGAGGGTGCGACCCAGCTGTTCCCGAAGCGCACAGAAGAAGCGCTCGCTCAGCTCCAGGTTGGCCGCTTCACCCAGGAAGAAAACCTGCGCGAGGTAGGTGAATTTCTCGGTGCCGAATATGGGACCTTCGTGCAGCCACTCCAGCAGTGCTGCGCGCCCGGTCTCGGTCGCACGGTAGACGCGTCGATCAGGCCCCTTGTCCGATGGTTCCGTCCAGCTTTCGAGCTTTTCATCCTTCTCAAGCCGGTTCAGCGTCCGATAGATTTGCGACGTGTCCGCGCCCCAGAAATGCCGGAAAACATCGTCAAACTCCTGCTTGATGTCGTAGCCAGATGCCGGCTCCTTGAGAATGCCGAGCAGGATGTGGTCGAGGCTCATGCGCCGCTCCTTCACTATTTGCATCTACATATAGCATGACACTAGATGCAAATGCAAATAGCTTGCGCTCTCCTGGTCGAAAATGAGCCATGGATGCAGTCCCCCGGCGCCATGCGATATGCTTTGGCCCCTGAATTCCCCCCCACCCCACCCATCTCCAAGGAGTGTCACGATGGACGCAGCCAAGGCTGAGAAATTCATCACCGGACTCTGGGACGACTCGATCCTTCCCGAGCTGATCGAGTACATCAAGATCCCGAACAAGTCGCCCAACTTCGATCCCGACTGGGAAAAGCACGGCTACATGGACCAGGCCGTCGAGCACGCCATGCGCTGGGTGAATGAACAGGATGTGGCAGGCATGAAAGCCGAAGTGGTCAAGATGGATGGCTTCACGCCGCTGATCTTCATCGAGATTGAGGGTTCCGGCGAGGGCGCAGCCAAGGATGACACCATCCTGTTGTATGGCCACCTGGACAAGCAGCCGGAGTTCACCGGCTGGGAAGAAGGCCTCGGCCCCTGGAAGCCGGTCGTTCGTGACGACAAGCTCTACGGCCGTGGCGGCGCCGACGATGGCTACGCCATCTATGCCTCGCTGGCCGCCATCATGGCGCTGCAGAAGCAGGGCCTGCCCCACTCCCGCTGCGTGCTCGTGATCGAGTGCTGCGAGGAATCCAACTCCATGGGGCTGACCGAATACATCGAACACCTCAAGGATCGTATCGGCGAACCGAGCCTGGTGGTCTGCCTGGATGCCGGTTGCGGCAACTACGAGCAGCTCTGGGTGACGACCTCCTTGCGCGGCAACATTGTCGGTAACCTGCGTGCCGACGTACTGACCGAGGGCGTGCACTCCGGCATGGCCAGCGGCATTGGTGCCTCGTCCTTCCGCGTGATCCGTGAATTGCTGGATCGCCTGGAAGACACCGAGACCGGCGAGATCAAGGTACCGGAGCTGCATGTCGAGATTCCCGAGCACCGCAAGGCGGAAGCAAGGCATGCCGCAGAAGTCATGGGTGACGGCGCCGACCAGGGCCTGCCGTTTGTCGATGGCATGCAGCCGATGTCCTCGGACCCGTACGAACTGACCCTGAACAACACCTGGCGTCCGATGCTGGCCGTCACGGGCCAGGAAGGCATGCCGGAGCTCGGCATGGCCGGCAACACCCTGCGTCCTTACACCACGCTGAAACTCAGCTTCCGCCTGCCGCCGACGGTCGATGCGCCAAAGGCAGCTGCGGCGTTGGAAAAGGCCATTGCCGCAAAGCCTGCGCTCTATGGTGCCAAGGCCGATTTCAAGGCCGATTCAGCCGCCAGCGGCTGGGACGCTCCCGCAGTCGCGCCGTGGCTGGACCAGTCGATGAACGCCGCGTCGAACGAGTACTTCGGCAAGGATGTCGTGTACTTCGGCATGGGCGGCAGCAT
>JAWWBS010000118.1 GCA_033720895.1 Gammaproteobacteria bacterium | reverse complement strand
TGCTTCGCCGATCGCTCGACGTTGAGGCGCTTTCTCAGCTCTGGATCCTGCGTTGCGACACCCGAGGGGCAGAGATTGGTGTGGCACATGCGGGCAGCGACGCAGCCCACCGCCTGGATCGCGGAATTCGCCAACGCAACGCCATCCGCGCCCAGCGCCATCGCTTTGACGAAATCCATCGGCATGCGCAAGCCGCCGGTGATGATCAAGGTCACTCGGCCAGATGCCTTCTGCTCGTCGAGGTAACGCCTTGCGCGGGCCAAAGCTGGAATGGTCGGCACGCTGATGTGATCGCGGAAGATCTCCGGCGCGGCACCGGTCGCGCCACCGCGACCGTCGAGAATGATGTAATCCGCACTGGCGTCCAGCGCGAACTGGATATCGCGTTCAATGTGATTCGCGGAGAGCTTGAAGCCGATCGGTATGCCGCCGGATATTTCCCGCACGCGATCGGCGAACTTCCTGAAATCCTTGACCGTGACCAGGTCCTTGAACGTCGGCGGCGATATCGCATCCTGCCCGGCTGCAAGACCACGCACCGCGGCGATCTTTTCCGTGACCTTGTTGCCAGTGAGGTGACCACCGGTACCGGTCTTCGCGCCCTGGCCGCCCTTGAAATGGAAGGCCTGTACTTTTTCCAGCAGGGACTCTTCATAACCGAACATTGCCGAAGCAAGTTCATAGAAATAACGCGAGTTCGCCTGCTGTTCTTCCGGCAACATGCCGCCTTCGCCAGAACAAATGCCGGTGCCCGCGAGTTCCGCGCCCTTTGCAAGCGCAGTCTTCGCTTCCTCGGACAGCGCGCCATAGCTCATGTCCGAGACGAAAAGGGGAATGTCGAGTTCGAGGGGCGTTTTCGCTTCCGGGCCGATCAACAGCTTCGTTGCGACCGGCACGTCTTCCTGCAGCGGCTTTGCTGCCATCTGCGCGGTCAGGATCTGCAGGTCATCCCAGTGTGGCAATTGATGTCGCGGCACGCCCATCGCCGTCATCGGGCCGTGATGGCCCACCGAGCCCAGGCCGTTTTTCGCGAGTTCATGAATGAATGCGACGGTGGGTTCTTCTTTCGTGGCTTCTGCCTTCGGCGCGGCATCGCCTTCTGAATGCAGGGCCTCCGGCCCCGGGCCTTCTTCGCCGACCTGTTCGTCGGAGAACTGCTTGTGCGTGCCATCGCAGAAGGGTGACTTGCCCGTGTGCTTGCAACGACACAGCCAGGCATCGCCGTCTTCCTTGGCGGTGAATTTCTCCGGCGTGATGGACGTGCTCTTGTGCGAGCCGTCGCAGAAGGGCTGGTTCTTCGAACGCCCGCATCGACACCACCAGTAGTCCTTGCCCTTCTCGAGCGTGACCTTGGTCGGCGAATTGGCGGCGATGACGGGCTTGCTGGGCTTGTCGGACATGGGCGCTCCTGGGTCACTGGAACCTCAAGTGTAGACGGAGATGAATGCAGCGCGGAATACACAAAGTTCCGGAGAGGAGGTCGCTGACCCTTCAGCGCGCTCGCAATTGCTGGGTGATTGTCACCAGGAAGCAAATGAGCCGATTGGAGTCGCGTGGCGGCTGCCTGTGACGCCGTCTATTCGAAGCGGGCATGCCGAGCGCGTGCGATCCGCCAGGCTATGAAGCCGTAAATGGCGATATTGGTCAGCAGCACGATGGCGCCAAGCACGAGCTGCAGGCGAGGCGTGTAGTTGACGGGATAGATCAGCGGGAGCAGGTGATGCTGGATGAAACCGCTGCTGTAGCCCTGCTCGCCGGCCAGCGACCGGAAATGGTTCTCGAGCGGCGTGAGCGGGCAGATCCAGCCGATCCATTCCACCAGCACGCCGTAGATCGCAACCGGTACATGCAACCAGGCAATGCGCGGGTTCCGGAGCACCAGCAAACCACCCAGCACCACGAAGACAATGAACAGCGCGTGCAGCAGCAGTACCGTGTTGGCCAGCAGGTGATAGAGCATGTCAGGACCGCGACCACCGC
>JAWWBS010000117.1 GCA_033720895.1 Gammaproteobacteria bacterium | reverse complement strand
GCAGTCATCTCCGGCTCTGGCTCCGATGGGAGCATTCTGACATGTAAACGCTGGTTGTACCGCCATGCCTACCGAAAAGAAAAGCCGGGCAGGAGCCCGGCTTTCCTGCGAATGGTCCTGGCACCCGTCAGCGGGTCAGGGGCTCCAGCGTCAACTCGACGCGACGGTTTTCCGCACGGCCACCGACGGTTTCGTTGGAAGCAATCGGGCGTTCCTCGCCGTAGCCGATGATCACGAAGCGGGCATCGGCAACACCGTAATCACTCAGTACCTGGGTCACAGCCAGGGCGCGATTTTCCGAAAGGCGCTGGTTGTAATCCGCACTGCCGGTGCTGTCCGTGTGGCCGGCGACCACGATCAGGGTCTTTTCGTATTCCTCGAGCACCAGCGAGACCGATTCCAGCACCTCTTTGAAGGATTCGCTGACATTGGTGCTGTCGGTATCAAAGGTGACGTTGCCGGGCATGTTGAGAATGATGTTCTCGCCATCGCGGGTCACGCTCACACCGGTACCTTCCAGCTTCTTGCGCAACTCGGCTTCCTGCACGTCCATGTAATAACCAATGCTGCCACCGGTCAGGGCGCCGACACCGGCGCCGATCAGGGCACGCTTCTTGCGCTCCTTGGCATCATCGCCGGACGCCGCACCGACAATGGCGCCGGCCAGGGCACCAATGGCTGCGCCAGTCGAGGTATTCGAGGTCTGTTCCTCGCGGGTGAACGGATCCAGTGTCGTGCAGCCGCTGGCAAAGACGGCGGAAGCCACCAGGGCAGTGGCGGCCAAGCGTGAAATGCTGCTCATGAACGTCTCCTTGGGGAAGGAATGTTGGGGATGAGGTCAAGTCTAGCTAATTGGAGCGGTTCCTGTCACCGCAAGACCCAATGTCACCTTTTTATGTCGAATTCATCGACGCGACCGTCAGTTTTGCTGTCGACGCATTTCGTCGGGAAAAGCAGTACATTCCCGGATAGACACTAGACGTCCGAGAGATTTTTTGATTATCTCTCCACTGCTTATGGGTTTACCGGGCGATCAGCGCCCAGCGCGGAGGTTATCCTGATGTCTTTATCATCGCTCGCTGGCAAGGCCGGCCTGCTTGTTGTGCTTGGCAGCCTCGCTGCCTGTGGCGGCGGCTCCGGCTCCGACACGGATACCACACTCAGCGAGATCATCGCCGAGAAGGGCCTGACGGGGGATCCGGCAGCCGGCCGTGACCTGCCGGCACCCACCGATCCCGTGGCCGTGCTCGGCAAGAAGCTGTTTTTTGCCAAGAGCCTCGGCGGCGACATGGACAGTGCCTGCGTGACCTGCCATCACCCGATGCTTGGCGGGGGTGACAAGCTGTCGCTGTCGGTGGGCGTGGGCGCCGTGGAACCGGACCTGCTTGGGCCCGGTCGCGAAGATGTCGGTGGCGATCCGCGCGTGCCGCGCAACGCGCCGACTGTCTTCAACATGGGGCTTTATGACGTCTCGTTGTTCCATGACGGTCGGGTACAAGTCCTGACGCTGGCGCCGGGCGCCAATGGCGAGGGCGTGGAAATCGACACGCCGGATTCCGACCTGGTCAATCCCGATCCGAATGCGGGCGACAACCTGATCGCCGCCCAGGCACGATTCCCGATCACCTCCAACAGCGAGATGCGCGGTGTCAACTTCGAGCCGTTCGGCAGCAACCAGCAGGTTCGCGACCACCTCGCGGCGCGTCTCGGCGACTACGGCGTGGGTGCTGGCGAACTGGCCCGCACCGAATGGCTTGCAGAATTCCAGGCAGCCTATGCCTCCGCACTTGGCGCCAGCGAACTCGTCACCTACGACAACATCGCCTTTGCCATGGGCGAGTACCAGCGCTCGATGGTGTTCGCCTCGAACGCCTGGAAGGACTATGTCGCCGGTGACGAAGCGGCGCTGAGCGAGAGCCAGAAGCGTGGCGCGGTATTGTTCTTCAAGGACGTTGCCGACGGCGGCGCTGGCTGCGCCAGCTGCCACTCCGGTGATTTCTTCACTGACGAGAACTTCCACGTCCTGGCCGTGCCGCAGATCGGCCATGGCAAGGGCCATGGCATCTCCAATGACGATTTCGGCCGTTCGCCAATCACCCGTGATCCGGCCGACCGTTACAGGTTCAGGACCCCGACCTTGCTGAATGTCGAGG
>JAWWBS010000116.1 GCA_033720895.1 Gammaproteobacteria bacterium | reverse complement strand
GACCAAGCACCAGCGCGAAGTCGGCACCGGCTACTTCGATCAGCTCACCCAGGTCATCGGCGGCGGCAAGTCGTCACTGTCGGCACTCAGCGGCTCGACCGAGGAAGAGCAGTTCGAGGAAGAGAAAGCGCGCCTGGCTGCTGTTTGATCAGCCTCGCGCAATGAACCTGGTGGGCTGACCCTGATGGCGCACCAGGCAGAGGGAGAGAAGGGGAGCCCGATCCATGGCATGCTGTGGGTCGGGCTTCTTTTCGACGGCGGTTTTACAGGACCCTCGGCGGTAGGACATACGCGCCACGGCAGTCGCTTTTCTGAACGCTGTCGACCAGTAATAGAAAAAGTTATTCATGCATTACTTCGACGCGAAAGGCAGACTCTCGGATGAAGCGCTTGACCAGCTCGAAGCGTTGTTCAAGCAGACCACGGGAGGGCCCTGGAAATCCTTCGTAGAAGGACGGGACCACTCATCGGGATCGGATTTCATTAAGACCGTTAATGCGGATATCGAACTTTATGGCGCCACACGAGCGGACCAGGACTTCATCGCCGCCGCGCGGAATGCCATGGCCAGCCTGATCGAGGAAATTCGTGAACATCGTAACGCTCGGTAACAGACTGCTCGTATTTGGCGGCTTGCTGATGTTCTTGCTCCTGATAGTGGGCTGCACCAACCGCTATTACGTGGCGTCGGACCAGAAGCTCGATCCAGCCGCCAGTTACGAAGGCAGGCTCTGGTTGGTCGAGGCATGCAGTTTCGATTTCGGACACCGGCTCACGATCAATAACGGCATCGTGACCCGCACCGAGTACAGCGAAGTGATCGGCGCTCACCGCTTCTGCCTGGACCGTGATGCTGTCGAACTGCCACGCGCGGGCAGGTCACTCGATATTATCTGCAATGACACTTGCGAGGCGCAGCTCCGAGACGATTCGGATGACCGTATCCTGGAGCGCTTCCCGATACCCGAAGGACGACTGCTGGATTTCACGGTGTCCTGTGACGAGTCGCAGCTGTTCATGTTGTTGCGCAGGGTGCCAGAGGAGGGCATCGGTAATGGCGGCATCCTCGGACCCGTGGGTCATGGCAGCTACGAATTCGATGTGCACCTCGCCGCCATGGACCTGGAGGGAAACTCGCTGGGCGAGATCCAGATAGGTGAGCGCGTCAGCAACCCCAGTCCGCGCTTGCAGGCACGCTGCAACTAACGAAACACATCGGTCGAGGACGCGGCGCGTCATAAAGAAAAAGGCCCGCAAGCGGGCCTTTCTCATGTCACTTGAAGTGCAATCAGCGCAGGCGGCGTCTTGCCATTGCCAGGCCGGCAAGGGCAAACAGGCCGGCCAGGCCGAGCGCACCACCGCCACCACCGGACGATTTTTCAAAGGTGATGCTGGCCTTGCCACTGTTGGCAACGCTGATCGTTCCGGCGGTTGCCGCCGTGGCGCTCACATCGATGGTATGGGTGGTGTCGGTATCCGAGGATACGCCGACGGAAATGCCGAGCTGGCCACGATACAAGGTGTCGATGTTGCAGGTCGCCACCTGGCCACTGACGGTACAGCTCCAGCCTTCGCCACTGCCCGAGGTCAACGACAGTCCGCTGCTCGCCGACAGCGTCAGCTCGATACCCAGCGCACCGATACCATCCACGGCGGACACGTCCACGGCGAACGAGGTGCTGTTGCTGGACGTGGCCTGGCTGGCATCGAAGCCGACATTGATGGCCGAGTAGTTCAACGGCAGGGCCGACAGGGACTCCTGGTTCTCGACAATGGCGGACGCCTGCTTCTGCTGCTCCGTCTTGGAGCTTGCCGGGGAAACGTTCAGCACGGAACGGTTGGACGCAACCCACAAGTGATCGGTGCCAGTCTCGTCGAGGACGTATTCGACGTCGTAGACAAGCCCGAGGTCGGCTTCCGACAAGGGACCAAAGCTGTCACCACCATCCAGGCTGACGTAATTGTTCACGCCGGTGCCAATGAGGAAAACGATGTCTTCATTGGTCGGATGCACGGCAATCCTGGCAATGCCGATGATCGGGGAGGACAGTGCCTCGAAGCTTGCACCACGATCGGTACTGCGGTGGAAACCGCCATCCAGGTCGGTGAGGTAGACGCGATCCGGATTGGACGGCGCAACTTCGATCTCCCGGGTGGCGAATTCGGTTGCCAGTGTCCAGCTGGTACCCAGGTCGTCGGTGTACTGCAGGCCATCGCCGCCCGTGGCAAAGATCCGCCAGGTGTCACCCGGGCTGGCATCGACGCTGTAGACGAGCGCGAACGGAATATCGCCGCTGCTGATGACGTCGAAGGTCGCACCACTG
>JAWWBS010000115.1 GCA_033720895.1 Gammaproteobacteria bacterium | reverse complement strand
TTTCGGCAAAACAGGCCGCCACAGGGCCCGGGCGGCCAGTGACCGTCCTGGTGCCCGGAGCCGACCCGGCTGGCTCGGCCGACTGTCAGGCAGCGCCGAAAGGCAGCAGGTTGAACTCTTTCTGGGCGTTCATCACCAGCCTGCGGACGATCGGCATCGCCAGCTCGCGGTTCTGGCCATGGGCATTCCAGGTCACCGTCGAGGACCAGTTGCACTGGTCCGCCGCCTGGTTGGGCATCGGCGTGATGGAGGTGATCTTGCACTGGGCCGTGCTCTTGTCGCGCATCATGCGCTGGTTGAGGATGACGAGCAGCTGCCCGACCTTGATCGACTTTCTTTCCTTGATGCTCATGGAGCACGCTCCCGGCCGAAGCCGCTGACGCCCGGCAGGAATGCGCGAGTCGCGCGCGGAGTATGCGCCTTTCGGCCAGGGAAAGCCGATCGACCTGACCAACGGTAACAAGCCTCGGGAAAAGCCCGAGCGCCTGCACCCTACCCTGCCGGCCAGTTTTCCGTTTCAGGCCATCAAGAGTAGACTTGAGCGGTAAACGCGAGACCTGGGAGGGTCACATGAACGAGAAGATGCGCGAAGTCGTCAAACGCTTCGAAAAAATGCGCGACGAAGTCGCCAGGGTTACCCGCCGCGAAGCAGCCAACCTGCAGCGCGAAGCCAAGAAACTGCAGAACGAGATCAAGCGCCGCACCAACAACATGGAAAAGGCGCGCAAGCAGCTCGACAGGCTGAAGGCCCAGTGGGAGAAGACCGGCTACGTGCGCCATCGCCGCGAAGTCGAGAAAATGCACGAGGAAATCGACCAGCTGCGTGAAGAACAGGCACAGCTGCGCGACGAACTGCGCCGCACCCGCGACGTGAAGGCCGAGGCCAAGGAAGCCGAGCGCCTCTACGCCGAAATGGAAAAGGCCATGCAGCAGGCCGAGAAGAAGGTCACCAAAAAGAAGAAGAAAAAGAAATCTTCTGCCAAGAAGAAAGCTGCTTCAAAGGCAACGCCGAAGAAAAAGACCGGCGCCAAGAAAAAGACTGCTGCCAAGAAGAAAAAGACCAGCAAGAAAAAGACTGCTGCGAAAAAGAAAACCTGAGTTTCCGACGCTTCAACGAAAAGCCCCGCAATGCGGGGCTTTTTTCATGGCGTGTCGCTGGGCTCGCAGCGCGGCAAGAGATGTCGCCGCACCGGTTTCAACTCTCCCGCTTCATTGTCTCGCTCTTGCAAGATAAGGTCGCAAGCGCTCATGTCCTCGGGAAAATCCGGTGACGCATACACTTTCTCATGGGCGTCAGCGCCGTGCTCCAGCAGCCAGTCGGCATAACGAACAGCCTCCTCGGACCGAGCTTCGAGCAGTGTCATCAATGGCAGGCAATCAAACATGCCGGTACTGTCAGTGCCTGGCGGTTCGTAGCCGTCCAGCGCAAAGCCGGCTGCATGGTAGCGATCCGCAATGCGCAGCATGCGATCCATGCCTTCTCGGGCAGCAGCCTCGTTGGTAGGCATCTCCAATGCCAGGATCGAGAGCCGACAATACGGGTTGTATTGCTCGAATCGCATCTCCTCGAGATTCTCTTCGGAGAAGAGCCGCTCTTCCACATAGTCCTTGATGAAATCCGACCGCGAAACGGAATACAACGGCATGTTCGGCACGCCAGCCACCGCATAAAGGATGCCATTCCAATACCTGAAGAACGAGCTGTGCTCTCCCGCAACGGTACCGTCCTTGAGGAGCATGTTCAGGGCATAGGCATAAGTGCCGGCAAACGCCAGCGCCAAGCCAAGCAGGACCATCGCCGCAATACGGACCAGCTGCGAAACCCAGGACTCGGTCATTACTGGCACGCCTCCCTATCGGATGAACAATTGGCGGCTTCGCCCAGGTATTGCTTGAACCATTCGATCACGGCCTCCCGCGCTTCCATGTCGAGCTGGCCGCGCAGATTGTGCCCGCCTTCCTCATAGATCATCAGCTTGTGCGGGCGACCGAGCTCCTCCAGCCGCGCCGCCATCTTCCTGGCGCTGTCCACGCTGACGCGCTGGTCCTTGGCGCCATGCTGGATCAGGATCGGCAGGTCTTCCGGCAATGCCTCTGCCCAGAGCAGCGCCGAACGCGCAGCCAGCACTTCCTCGGGATTCTCGTCAAAGCCCGGGATCCAGGTGCTGAACACGCGCTCCATGTCCGGGCGCAGCTTGTATTCCGCGACCATGTCCGTTGGTGTGGCCTCGGCCACCAGGGCCTTGAAGCCATAACCCAGCTCGGGAGCCTGGCGCGCCGCGAGATACGACATCATGCCGCCGCGGCTCGCGCCCCAGGTGCCAACGCGCTCGACATC
>JAWWBS010000114.1 GCA_033720895.1 Gammaproteobacteria bacterium | reverse complement strand
GTCGGTGATGTCACAAAGGTCATGCTGCGTGACATGCGGCACGTTCACCCATGAAGCATGCAACCGAGGGCCGGAAATCTTCTTGACGCGATTCAGCGGCTTCGTTTCGATCTCGCCGAACTTGGCGAAGTCCACGCTCGGAACGGAAGGCAGTGAAGCACCACCGCCAGCGCCACCGCCCTGCATCACCGACTTGACGAACTGCTTGACGTCGTCGTGGTTGATGCGGCCTTTCACACCCGTGCCGTTGACGCGCCCGAGGTCGACGCCGAGTTCGCGCGCGAACTTGCGCACCGACGGCGAAGCGTGGGCCTTGGAGAAGGATGCTTCGTTGATCTCTGGCAGCTTGCCGCCCTTGCTACTCGGGGGCGACGCAGGTCCCTGGGCGGCCTGCGGTGCTGCCTGCTTGTCTTCTGCCGGCGTCGACTCGGACTGGCTGGCAGCCGGCTCGCCCTTTTCCTGCTTGTCCGCGGCTGGCGCGCCAGTGGTTTCCAGCAAGGCGATCACATCACCCTCGGAGACCTTGTCGCCCGTGCCGACTTTCAGTTCCTTGATGACACCGGCTTCCGGAGCCGGTACGTCCATCGCGGCCTTGTCGGTCTCCAGCGTGATCAGCGGAGACTCCTTTTCGACCTCATCGCCCGCCTTCACCAGCAGGTCGATGATTTCCACGCCATCGAAATCGCCAATATCCGGCACCTTCACTTCGATGACCTGAGATTTGCCGCCAGGTGCTTCAGGCTCGGCCTTCTTTTCAGCAGGCTTTTCTTCCGACTTGTCGCTTGCCTTCTCTTCGCCAGCTTCCGACTTGTCAGTTGCCTTCTCTGCGGCAGCGGCATCAGCCACTTCCAGGATGGCCACCAGGTCGCCCTCGGACACCTTGTCGCCGGTGCCGACTTTCAGTTCCTTGATGGTGCCGGCCTCGGGCGCGGGCACGTCCATCGCGGCCTTGTCGGTCTCCAGCGTGATGAGCGGTGATTCCTTCTCGACTTCATCGCCGGCGGAAACCAGCAGGTCGATGATCTCGACGTTCTCGAAGTCGCCAATATCCGGCACGCGGATTTCGATCGTCTTGCTCATGATCGCTCTCCTCAGGCCTGCCAGGGATTGACGCGCTTGGCGTCGATCTTGAATGTCTTGATCGCATCCGCGACCACCTTGGCATCGATCTCGCCGTCATCGGCCAGCGCCTTCAGCGCAGCCACCACGACGTAATGGCGATTCACTTCGAAATGCCGGCGCAGGCTGTCACGCGAGTCGGAGCGACCGTAGCCGTCCGTGCCCAGCGTGATGTAGGTGCCAGGCACCCAGGGGCGAATCTGCTCGGCGACGATGCGCATGTAGTCGCTTGCCGCGACGAACGGGCCGTCAGCCTTCTTGAACTGCTTCGCCACCCAGGATTCGCGCGCCTTGCCGGTGGGATTCAGCATGTTGTGGCGATCCGCGTCCATGCCGTCACGACGCAGCTCGGTGAAGCTGGTCGCACTCCAGACGTCGGCGGCGATGTCGAAATCCTTCTCGAGGATTTCGGCGGCAGCTTCGACTTCGCGCAGGATGGTGCCGGAGCCCATCAGCTGCACCGTGTGCTTGGCTTTCTTCTTGCCGGAGCCCTTCAGCTTGTAAAGACCCTTGAGAATGCCTTCCTCGGCACCCTTCGGCATGTCGGGATGCACGTAGTTCTCGTTCATCACCGTCAGGTAGTAGAAAACGTCTTCCTTCTTTTCGTACATGCGCTTCAGGCCATCATGCACGATGGTCGCGACCTCGTAGGAATAGGTCGGGTCATAGGACACGCAGTTCGGAATCACCGAGGACATGACATGCGAATGACCGTCCTCGTGCTGCAGGCCTTCGCCGTTCAGCGTGGTGCGACCGGCGGTGCCGCCCAGCAGGAAGCCGCGGGCGCGCGAGTCGCCAGCCGCCCAGGCGAGGTCGTGAATGCGCTGGAAGCCGAACATGGAATAGAAGATGTAGAACGGCACCATGGTCAGGCCATGGTTGGCATACGACGTTGCCGCCGCAATCCAGGATGACATCGAACCGGCCTCGGTAATGCCCTCTTCCAGGATCTGGCCGTCCTTGGATTCCTTGTAGAACATCAGCTGGTCCGCATCCTGCGGTTCGTAGAGCTGGCCCTTGTCGGAATAGATGCCAAGCTGGCGGAACAGGCCTTCCATGCCGAAGGTACGTGCCTCGTCCGGCACGATAGGCACAACACGCTTGCCCATGTTCTTGTCGCGGGTCAGCGCGGTCAGCATGCGCACGAAAGCCATGGTCGTGGAGATCTCGCGATCGCCGGTACCGGCCAGCTGCTGCTTGAAGATGTCGATATCGGGAATCTTCAGGGACTCATCAACCGGCTTGCGCTGCGGCAGGTGCCCGCCGAGCTGCTTGCGGCGTTCCATCAGGTACTTGTACTCGCGGCTGTCCTTCTTGAACGTCAGGAACGGAATCTCGCCGCTGTCGATCTGCTCGTCACTGACCGGCACGTTGAAACGGTCACGCACCCACTTCAGGTCGTCGGCATC
>JAWWBS010000113.1 GCA_033720895.1 Gammaproteobacteria bacterium | reverse complement strand
TTGGCCAGCTCCAGCTTGGCGTACAGCGTGCAGGGCCCGGTATCGAGATGGCTGAACTCGATCATCGGGGTGTTGCCGATCATGTCGAGCACGTTCTTGTAGATGGTCATTGCAGCTCCACGCTGGCGGTGTATGGCCAAGCCCCACGTCGATCCCTGTCGATCAACGGGTCGGCTCGTGATGGTGGCTCAAGCTGCGGTATTCTACGGCAAGCCGGCCCGTGACCCAACGGCGCTGCCGCCCCGCACAAGCCGGACAGGAAATTGGACAAGAATCCCGTGACCAACAACGACACGACACTCAGGCAGCACCTGGACGCCGCCGCCACCGAGATTGCCAGCATCTCCGACACCCCGGCGCTGGATGCCGAGCTGTTGCTGGCGGAGGTGATGGAGCGGCCGCGCAGTCATTTCCGCGCCTGGCCGGACCGCAAGATCCCCCCGTCCGAGGTCGAACGCTTCGAGGCCCTGGTGGCTCGCCGTTGCCTCGGCGAGCCAATTGCCTACCTGCTCGGTCATCGCGAGTTCTGGAGCCTGACCCTGGCGGTCACGCCGGAGACCCTCATTCCCCGTCCCGACACCGAGCAACTGGTGGAAGCCGCACTGGAAAAAATCCCCGGCAGCGAGCGCTGCCGGATCGTGGACCTTGGCTGTGGCAGCGGCGCCATCGCCCTGGCGCTTGCCAGCGAGCGCCCTTTCGCCGAGGTCACCGCCATCGATGCCTCGCCGGGTGCCCTGCGCGTGGCAACCGACAATGCCCGCATCAACAGCATCGACAATGTCGTCTTCCTTGAAAGTGACTGGTGGAGCGGCCTCGGCCAGCAGCGCTTCGATATCGTCGTCAGCAACCCGCCGTATATAAGGGTCGACGATCCACACCTCGAACGAGGCGACCTGCGTTTCGAACCCCGCGAAGCCCTGGTGGCTGGCGATGATGGGCTGGATGCCTACCGGGACATTCTCACCGGCCTGGACCAGCATCTCGAGCCTGGCGGCTGGCTGTTGCTCGAACATGGCCATGACCAGGCGGATGCGCTGGCCGAACTGCTTGCCAATCAAGGGCTTGAAGACATACGGTGTATCCAGGACCTTGGCAGCAACGACCGCGTCACCCTGGCGCGGCGCCCGTTGCAGTGAGCCAGCCAGTCAACCGGAGGCGGGCCGATGAAACGAGTGTTTTCCGCCAGCCACAGCATTGAAGCCCACCTGGTGAAAGGCCTGCTGGAGGCCAACGGCATCGCTGCCATGGTCGCCGGTGATTTCCTGCAGGGCGGGGTCGGCGAATTGCCGGCATTCGGCTGCTGCGAGGTGCGCGTCGCTCCCGAGCACGAGCGGGCCGCCCGCGCCATCATCCACGAGTATGAAACCGGTGAAGCGCCCGATGGCGAATTCGAGGCCTGAGCGACGCCAAGCCCGCTTCGCCCTGCTGGTGGCATGCTGCCTGCTGGTCGGTTGCGGCGAACCCACACCGCCGGAGCAGCGTGTGCGAGATTTCGTTGCACATTTCGAGAACCTGGCCGAGAACCGGGAATGGACCGAGCTGGTCGATCTCATCGACGGTGACTACCAGGACGAGCGGGGCAACGACAAGCTGAAGGCCGCCGGTATCCTGCGGGCCTTTTACCTGCGCAACAAGTCGGTACACCTGCTGACCCGCATCGAAAGCATCGATGTCAGCTCGCCGTCCTACCCCATCGTGACCGTCTACCTCGCCATGGCGAGACGGCCGTTTACCGAAGAAACGGCAGCCAACCTGCCGCGCACCAACATGCACAAGCTGACGCTCGAACTGGCCGAGGATGGTGACAGTTTCACCATCCTGAGCTCGCGCTGGGAACAGGCCTCTGCAGGCAACCTTATTTTCTGAGCAGTCACGGACAGCGTGCTAGACTTTGCGAGCGGGCCAGGCCTGCCTTTCATTCTTCAGTCACGATCGCACCATCACCGGGGAAACATCTTGAATCATTTCGAAACCGACCTGTGGACAACCCACCTGCCCGAGGGCTGGCAGGGCGAGGCCAGTGACGACGCCGAGGAAGGCGTGGTCCTGTTCGATCCCGACGGGGTCGGAGAGCTGCAGATCACGGTTACCGAGAAGGACGACGGCCTGATCGACGAGGAAGACCTCGAATACTTCGCCGAGGACCTGATCGAGCAGGACATTCCCTTCAAGCGTGTGCGCATTGGTGAATTCCAGGGCCTGCAATTCGAATTCGAAGAAGACGGCGAAGACGGTCCCGAATTCGTTCGCGAGTGGTACCTGGCTTTTGACGAACTGTTTTTCTACGTGACCTACGCCTGCGATGTCGCGGACAAGCACCAGGAAGACAAGGCGGTGCACGACATTCTCAAGGCCATTGCCTTCCACTGATCGCACGTGACAGGACGCTCTTGCAGGCAACGATGACCTGACCAGACAGGCTTTCAGGAAGACACGCGCATGGAAACACCCATCACTGCACTCTATGCCGGCCTCTTCGGCATCAAGCTGATCGTGCTGAGTGCGCGCATCTCGCTGGGGCGAATGCGCTACCGCGTGGGCATCGGCAGTGGCGGCGAAAGGCGGCTTGAACG
>JAWWBS010000112.1 GCA_033720895.1 Gammaproteobacteria bacterium | reverse complement strand
GCTTGGCAAGGTGGCGCAGCCGATCAGGGTCGCCGTGGCGGGCAAGGGCGTGTCGCCACCGATCGACATCACCCTCGAATTGCTGGGCAAGGACAAGACGCTGGAGCGCATCGATACCGCGATCAGGCACATTGCCGATCATACGGCCTACGAGAAATAAGCCGGAGCATTGGCGGGGTTTGACAAACCTCGCCATTTGGTTAGACTGAATTCCAGCGCCGATTTGATACACAGCTTGCGGGCGCTTAAAAAATGCGGCTAAAGCGGGTGGATCAAGCAACCTGTTTTAGCCATCGCCGGAAGGGCGTCAGCTGAAGCGGGTTTTTTTGTGCCTATGGCATGACCTGCCGCAACGCCCAACCGAATTCCGCCGTTTAAGTGACAACTTCAGGGCGGCACCCGAAAGGGTGAAATACTGTAAAGCGTTGGAGGCGGCATGGCCCGTTCGACACCCGAATTCTTTCCCGCTCGGTTCGCCGAGCTTGATACTCCCCGTGTCTCGTTCGAATTCTTTCCCCCCAGGAACGAATCGATGGAACGCACCCTGTGGCGTTCCGTGGAGCGACTGGCACCGTTTTCTCCCCAGTTCGTATCGGTCACTTACGGTGCCGGTGGCTCCACGCGGGAAAGAACCCATCGCACGGTATGCCGTATCCAGGATGAAACCGAGCTTGTCTCTGCTGCCCACCTCACCTGCGTGAATGCCTCGCGGGCGGAGATCAGGTCGATTGCCGAAAACTACTGGTCCAACGGCATACGCAGCATTGTCGCGCTGCGCGGTGATCCCCCGGATGGGCAGGGCTTCGAGCCGCACCCGGCGGGCTACCGGAATGCGGCGGAGCTGGTTGCCGACCTGAAGTCCATTGCCGACTTCGACGTCAGCGTGGCCTGCCATCCGGAAGTGCATCCTGAGGCATCGAATCCGGAAGCGGATCTCGACAACCTGAAGCGCAAGCTGGATGCAGGCGCGACGCGTGCCATCAGCCAGTACTTCTTCGATGCGGATACCTTCCTGCGCTTTCGCGACCGGGCTGCCGCGGCTGGCATCGATGCGCCGCTGGTTCCCGGCATCCTGCCAGTCACGAATTTCGAGCAGGTCGTAAGGTTCAGCAAGATGTGTGGCGCGACGGTGCCGACCTGGCTGGCCGACCTGTTCGAGGGGCTGGATGCCGAGCCGGATACGCGACAACTGGTGGCTGCCACTGTCGCGGCAGAGCTCTGCCACACCCTTGCCATGGAAGGGGTGAACGAGTTTCACTTCTACACCCTGAACCGGGCAGAACTGAGCATTGCCATCTGCCGGATGCTGGGACTGCGACCTGCTGGCGGGACCGTTGCCATTCATGCCGAGAACCGACCTGTTACCAGTGCCTGACATTCATTCGCTGTTGAGAGAGCGCATCCTGGTCCTGGATGGTGCAACCGGCACCATGATCCAGCGGCTTGGCCTGTCAGAAGAGGAATTCAGGGGCGAACGCTTTGGCGATCATCCCTGCGACCTGAAAGGCAACAACGATCTCCTCTGCCTGACACAACCGGAAAAGATACGGCGCATTCACGACGCCTACCTCGAGGCCGGCTGCGACATCATCGAGACGAACTCCTTCAATGCGACCCGTGTCTCGCAGTCCGACTACCAGACCGAATCACTCTCGGCCGAGATCAATCGCGAATCGGCGAGGATTGCGCGTGCAGCAGCCGATGCCTGGACGGCAAAAACGCCGGACCAGCCGCGCTTTGTCTGTGGCGTGCTGGGGCCGACCAACCAGACCGCTTCACTGTCGCCGGATGTGAACAACCCCGGCTTGCGCAAGGTCACCTTCGACCAGTTGCGCGAAGACTATGTCGAATCCGCAAGCGCCTTGCTGGACGGTGGTTCCGACCTGCTGATGGTCGAGACGGTATTCGACACCTTGAACTGCAAGGCCGCCCTGTTTGCAATCGAGGAAGTCTTCGAGGCACGCGGCAAACGCGTACCGGTAATGATCTCCGCGACCATTACCGATGCCTCGGGGCGGACGCTGTCAGGCCAGACGCCGGAAGCGTTCTGGAACTCCGTGCGGCATGCGAAGCCATTTTCCATCGGCCTGAATTGCGCCCTGGGCGCCGACCAGCTGCGCCCCTATGTGGCCGAGCTGGCGCGCATTGCGGATTGTCATGTCAGCGCCCATCCCAATGCCGGCCTGCCGAATGCCTTTGGCGAGTACGACGAGTCACCCGAGATCATGGCCGGGCAGCTCGGCGAATGGGCCGAGGCCGGCTTGTTGAACATCATCGGTGGTTGCTGTGGCACCGAGCCGGAACACATGCGCCAGATTGCCACCGCTGTTGCCGGCAAGTCGCCGCGCGCGATCCCCGACCTGCCAGTTCGCACGCGTTTGTCCGGGCTGGAAGCGTTGAACATCGATGCGGATTCGCTGTTTGTGAACGTGGGCGAGCGCACCAATGTCACGGGCTCCGCGAGATTCCGGAAGCTCATCGAGGCCGGTGACTACGAAACCGCAGTGGACGTGGCGCGCCAACAGGTCGAAAACGGCGCCCAGGTCATCGATGTGAACATGGATGACGGCATGCTCGACGGCGTCGAGGCGATGCGCACTTTCCTCAATCTCATCGCTGCCGAACCGGACAT
>JAWWBS010000111.1 GCA_033720895.1 Gammaproteobacteria bacterium | reverse complement strand
CTTCGCTCTAAATTCCTCGTTCCATTCCTATCTCGTCGTATCGCTGGCACGGCGCGATGGCGTGTCGCTGGATGTCGGTTTCTACTACATGGCCAATGCAGCGGGGCGCTTGCTGGGCACGGTGCTGTCCGGTGCGCTTTACCAATGGCAGGGGCTGAATGCCTGCCTGCTGGCGGCCGGCACGCTGGCGCTGGCGTCTGCCTTCGTGGTTCGATGGCTGCCAGCTGGCAACAAGGAAACCCGTCTGCATGAATGAAGCAACACCGGAGGCGAAGGAGCTTCTGCCGCGCAACCTTGGTCTCTGGGGAATCTGGTTGCTGGTCATCAACGGCTTCATCGGCTCCGGCATTTTCGGCCTGCCCGCGGGTGCCACCCGGCTGGCTGGTGCATGGAGTCCGCTGATCTACATTGCCTGCGCCTTGCTGATCCTCCCGATCGTGCTGTGCTTCTCGGAGGCTGCCAGTTATTACCGCGGCACCGGCGGGCCGATCCGTTATGCCACCGATACCTATGGCCGCTTCATCGGCTTCCAGACCGGATGGCTTTATTACATCGCACGTGTTGTCGCGTTTTCGGCGGGCAGCGTCTTGCTGGTCGATTCGATCAGCTATTTCTGGCCGGAAGCGAACCAGGGGCACTGGCGCTGGATCCTGCTGGCAATCATCTGCTTCGGCATGACGGCCATCAACGTGATCGGCAATGTCCGCGCCATTCGTTCGCTAGGTGTATTCACGGTGCTGAAATTCATTGCGCTGCTCGGTCTCGTGATACTCGGCGTATTCATGCTCGAGCTGCCCGGGATCGAGGCCATGCAGCAAAGCGCCATCAGCACGGACCTTGCCAGCCTGGACCTTGGCGGCGCCATCCTGCTGCTGATGTATGCCTATGTCGGCTTCGAGTCGGCCACCGTGCCGGCAGGCGAAGCACGCAACCCGGCGCGCGACATGCCGCGGGCCCTGTTGCTGGGCACCCTGGTCGCGGGCCTGCTGTACCTGTGCATCCAGCTGGTCAGCATGGCCGCGTTGCCGGACCTGGCGGACACCAGCACGCCGCTGCTCGATGTGGCTGCTGTCCTGTTCGGTGAAACGGGCGCCGTATTGCTGATGGCCGGACTGGTTGCCTCGGTGGGTGGCAACCTGCTGGGTGCGATTTTCTCGTCGCCGCGCATGAGCTATGCCCTGGGCCTGGATGGCAGTCTGCCGGCATGGTTTGCGGTCGTGCATCCGAGGTTCCTGACGCCGGCGAACTCGATCGTCTTCTTCGGCGTGGTGTCCTTCCTGCTGGCCGCCTTCGGTTCGTTCATCTGGCTGGCAGCGATTTCGGTGCTGGCGCGGCTGTTTGTCTACATCGTGACCTGTTCGGCCGTGCCGGTCCTGCGGCGCCAGCATGAAGGTGCGGCTGCCTTTCGCATGAAGGGCGGTTTGCTGGTCCCGGCGCTGGGCATTCTTGGCTGTCTCGGCCTGCTGGTGCAGGTCAGCCGTGACTCGCTGCTGGTCACGCTGATGTTCGCGATTTTCGGGACGCTGCTTTACTGGCTGGCGCAACGCGCGAACAAGGTGTGAGCGGGGAGTGACCTGGCGGACAGGAAAAAAGGCCGCGTTGCGGCCTTTTTACCAGTGAACCTGCTGCAGCTCAGTGTTCGACCACCGAATGATCGAATACCGCGAACTGGATTTCGTCCAGCATCAGGAAGATGGGGTTGTCGTGCTTGTCGCTCAGCATCACGCAGCCGATGTCCTCGTCATCGTAGCCGGCATCCAGCAAGGCTTCGATCATGCCGGCCAGCGGGCCGCCCTTGTCCATGTCGAGGCGGAATGCCGAGGTCTGGCCCTTGAGAAAGAAAGCGGCTTCGCTCTGGTCCCGCAAGCTGTCCGTATCGACCACCTGCACGCCCGGATCCGACGCCTTGCCATCCCTCATGAAGGTGATGGTCTGGATTTCGCGAACCGAGATGATGGCCGTGGTGTCCTCGCTGATGCCCAGTTCGTAATACATGGTGACATCCTTGTGGCGCAGTGCGAGGCGCTTGACGGCGTCGAGCAGCTTGTTCAGCTCGGCTTCGTTCGCCGGGAAATCGTAAAGTGCATCGTGGCCATAAAAGCCGATCCGAACGGTCGAGTAGCTCATGATCTTCCCCCAACAGCGTGGACGTGCCGATGGGCAGAAACTGCCCACTCGTCAGAATTTACATAATGCCAACCGCCAATGCCAACCAAATTCTTGACCGAGGGTGCAACTTCTTGATTTGGAAAAGCTTCCCGGCGGTACTCCGGGCCTCTTTGCGGGTCTATACTGAAAATGAAAAACACAAGAAGAACAGCGGCTTCACAAGGATGTCCAGCCCGCGGGAGGTGACACATGTCGACGGCAAAACTGGCCATCCTGCCGATGCAGGATTCGAGTGAGAAAGGCGACCAGGGCTTCGTGGGTGATGGCATTGCCGACGAACTGCTGCATGCCCTGAGCTGGGCAGAAGGACTGCGGGTAGCGCCACTGGCATCGTCCATGCGCTTCAAGGGACCCGACCTGGATCTCGCCGAAGCTGCGAAAGCACTCAAAGCGGGCTACATCCTCACCGGCAAGGCCCATCACCAGCAGGGCCAGCTTTACCTGACTGCCGAGCTTCGCGACATGGCCAGCGGTGAAACCCTGTGGACCTCGTCCTACGAGCGGCCAGTGGGCGACGTCGGTGATGTCGAAGACGACATCCTCCG
>JAWWBS010000110.1 GCA_033720895.1 Gammaproteobacteria bacterium | reverse complement strand
CGTCGAGCACGTCATCGCCATTCAGGTCGAACAGCGTCCTGCCGTCCGTGGCGGAGAGGATGTACATCCTGGCCGTGCCGAGCCCCGGGTCGCAGGCGCTGGCCGAAGATGACGGATCGAATGTCGTGAACACCAGCTGGTTGCGAATGGTGACGGATTCGGCCAGGACCTTCTCACCCGGCTCGGCAAGGTCGAAATACCAGCCCCTGGCACTGTTCAAGGCAGCATCGTCGTAACTGCCATCGATATCGACAAGGTCGCTGCGCAGGATGCCATTGCTGCCGTAAATGGCGGCGTAATCCGCAGACTGCGGACGATCGTAGATGACGGGGTCCTTGATCATGTAGAAGCTGTTCACCGTGTCGGTTGCATTGGGGTGCTGACGTTCGCCGGAACCGATGGCGAGAGACAGGTAGGTGCCGAGCACGTTGTCACTGACCAGCGAGACATCGACGGAGTTGAAGAATCGACGAGACTGCTCTTCGAGCCTGCCTGAGCCATTGAGGTGACCTGCACCCAGCGATGCGATCAACCCGCCGCGCACCAGGTCGCCTCCAGACTCGCCATTGATGATGTCAAAGCGCCACAGGCGACCACCCATGTCGCCGACGTAAATGCGATCTGCAAGCCCGTCGCCATTGAGATCGATGACTGCAGGCCTGGCCGGGATGGAATGTGTCATGTCGTCGAGCAGCAGGTTTGCGCTTCCACCAGCTGGCCCTGCACTCCACAGCAGCGCTCCGGTGCCTGCATCGACAATGTAGATGCCTCGCCCGGCCGTATCGTCGAACTGGTACCTGGCCTGGTTGTCGAGATGGGTGGGATCGAAGCCGCCGCCGAATACCAGTACGTCGGTTGCGGTGCCGTTGACATCGACCCTGGCATGTACCGGTTCGGAAAAGGTGAGTGCCAGCTCGCTGAAGTCGCCGCTGCCGCCCTCGATCTTCCAGAGCAGTCGCGGCGCAGCAGGATCGCTTACGTCGAGACCGTAGTAGTTGCGGCCACCACGCCGCATTCCGGCAAAGACATGTACCTTGTCATTGGATTCGATGATGCCATTGCCGTTGACATCCTCGATGTAGGGCACAACGGGAAGATCCATGCCGTAGATCTTCGGCCTGGATACCGTGTTTGCTTCCAGCCCGCGCAGGTTTTCCCAGAGGGCCTTGGGCAGGAAGGCAAATTCCTCGATCCCGGTAGCGGCGTCAACGGCATGCAGGAAACCGTCGTTGCTGCCGAAATAGACGACGGATTTCGAGTCGTTGTAGGTAATGACTGCCGGACGGGAGTGCAGTGGATCGCCGATCTTTCTCGAATAAGCCCAGTCGACCAGTGCGTCGCGCCGGATGTCGGAGCCTGCCCCGAGTTCTGCGGCCGAGACATTCGTGCTGTCGAAGATGTTGTCGGTACTGGAAAGCAGGTTCGTAACGCCACTGATGTCCGAATAGATGTTCCGGTTCGCGGCATCAGGCACCTTGCTGAGTGCGCCGCCCTGGAGGACGGAACCGCCATCCGGGGAATCAGGTGGCGGAGTCCAGTAGCTGGTGACCGTATCCTTGAAGAAGCCGGTCAACTCGTTCACTGCCGGTGCCCCCTGCACATCGACAATGATGCCCTCGCCGGTGACTGCGTCCAGCGCGACCTGGTATTTCTTGAGGTTGCCATCCCAGCGCGGGTAGGCGGTTGGCTTGAAGACCGTGAAGTAGAGATCGTTCAGGTGCTGGGTGCGATTGAAGGCATTCACTGACACGGCCGGCGCCGTGAAACTGGACTGCAGGCCGACCACCTCGACAATGATTTCCTGGATGGCGTCCTTCAATGCCTGGCCACTGCTGACCGGGTAATAAGCACCGCCGCCCGCAGCAGCGGTCGCTGTCAGCAGGGCATCGCCGGTCGCGTCCAGGTCGAAGCCAATGGTGTGGGTCAGGATCAGCTGGTCGCCATCGATTCCCGCAACCAGGTCGTTGTCGTAAAGGAACCGGGCGAGATCATCCAGGCAAGCTCCCTGGTAATCGGAGCACTGGCCGGGTGTCCACGGGTTCTTGAACCTGGCTGCGTCCGCGAGCAGGACATCTGCCGCCTGGTTCATGTTCCGGTCATTGGTCGGCAGGCCATCGCTCAGCAGGATGACATGGTTGGTCTGGCATTCGAATTCGATGGGGGAGATATACGTCGCATCGGTTCCCAGGCTGCCAGTGTAGGAAGCGTCGACGCTGGGGGCCAGGACAGCATCCGGATTGCCAGGGACATGGCTGTCGGTCCCGAATGTAACGGGCAGGCCGGTGTAATACAGCGCGGCTTCCAGGTAGGTCTCCTGCAAGGGCGTACTGCCGCTGGCCCGGATGTCACGAATGATCTGCTTCAGAATGGCCTGGTTGCCGGCGAGGGGAACCACTTCGTGAATGACCATGCCGCCGTCTGCATCCTGGTGCGCATCGAAGCGCATGATGCCGACATTGATGTCTGACAGCTCGTCCATCAGTTCCAGCAGCACTTGCTGCACGGCGGTGATGCGCTTCAGGATCCGGTAGTTCTCATGCCAGTTCATGTAATTGGCGGTGTAGAAGAACCAGTAGTCGCCGGCGTCAAAGGATTCAGCCGCAGCGGCATTGGCGGTCCAGACGCCAACAAGCCCGGCCTTTTCTGCATCGCTCAGATCGCTGTTGTCCTTGGGATAGGGCCTGGTGGTCGTGTCGACGCTGCGATGGCCATGCGTACCGCTGGCATTGTCGTCCCGGCAGTCGATGTCGGCATCCTGGAGTGCTGGCGAGCCAGGGCTG
>JAWWBS010000109.1 GCA_033720895.1 Gammaproteobacteria bacterium | reverse complement strand
TCGCGCCAGCCGATGAAATCACCTGCCATGTGCGCCGTCAGCACCGTGTTGGGACAGTCCCAGAGCGGATGCTCGCGCGGCAGCGGCTCTTCTTCGAAAACATCCAGCACCGCACCCGCGATGACGCCGTCCTGCAGCGCCTCGACCAGGTCGTCGGTCACGACGATCGGTCCGCGGCCGATATTGATGAAGCGGGCATGCGGTGCCATGCGTTCGAAGGCGTCGGCGTCGAACAGGCCCTGGGTGGCCGGCGTCAAAGGTGCCGCGACGACGACGTAATCAAAGTCCGGCAAGAGATCCATCAATCGCGACGAGGCATGAATGCTCTCGAAATCCGCATCACCTTCTCGATCGCTGCTGGCCACGCCACTCACGCGCATGCCGACGGCATTGCAAAGACGCGCGATCTGGCGCCCGATGTTGCCGGCCCCGACGACCAGCACGGAATGTTCATTCACGCGCTCGGTATCGCGATGTCGCCAGGCATGGTCACGCTGCAAGGCCATGGAGCCTGGAAAGTCTTTCGCCATCATCAAAATGGCGCCGAGCACGTACTCGGCAATGCTGCGATCGAAAATACCGGCCGCGTTGGTGACGGGGATATCGGAGTCGCGAACCTCGGGAATCATCAAGGCATCGACACCGGCGCTTGTGGCATGGATCCACTTCAGTGAATCGGCCGAATCCCAGGCCGCGGCGAGCGCCTCGGTGCGAAAATCGGTCACCAACAGGATGTCAGCGCCGGGCAGGGCGCTGCGCAAGGTGTCTTCGGAATCGGCATGACGCACTTCGGCATGGCCATCGAGCGCATCGAGGCCAGGCGGAAGTCCCTGTTCGTCGTCCGTCAGGACAGCGATTCTGGGTTTGGCGCCGTTGGCGGTCATGGAGCTAACCATTGCAGGCCACCTGCGAGAGGTCAAATCCGTCGACGATTTTTTTCATTCGGGCGCTAAACAACTTTCCATAAGTCAGGCATCGCTTGACCGACAGGAGTTCAGGAACCTAGTCTCGACCGAGGAAAAAGAAACACGGGGAGTTGAGCATGGGCAATCCACTGGACATGGACCAGTACGAACACACATCCGCGCCATTGTTCGGGCCCGCCTTGCAGGCCATTCCCATGCCCGGCATTCGCCGCATGATCAACATGGCGGCCGACATGGACGACGTCATCCATCTCTCCATCGGCCAGCCGGATTTCCCCACGCCGCAGCACATCGTTGACGCGCACATCCAGGCGCTCGAAGCCGGGCAGACCGGTTACACCCTCGATGCCGGCCTGCCGGAGCTGCTCACTGCACTGAAGGACTACTACAGCGCGCGTTACGACCGCGACCTGACAGAAGATAATTTCCTGATCACCACCGGCGCCACGGAGGCCATCTACCTGGCGCTGAGCGCAACGGCCGCACCCGGGCGACAGTTCCTGGTCGCGGATCCGACTTTCCTTTTATATGCGCCCCTGATCCGCATGAACGGCGGCGAAGTGAAGATGATCCCGACGCGGGCCGAACACGGCCACCAGCTGGACCCGCAGGAAGTGATCGACAACATCGGCGAGCGCACCTTTGCCATCGTGCTGAATTCGCCCTCCAACCCGACGGGGGTCGTCTATCCGCGCGAAACCATGGAAGCCATCGTCCAGGAAGCGGCGTATCGCGGCATCTATGTCTTCAGCGACGAGGTCTACGACCACCTGTTGCTGGACGACATGGAATTCCCGAGCGTCATTCGCTGCACCTCCGATCTTGACCACGTCATGGCGATCAGCAGCTTCTCCAAGACCTTCAGCATGGCGGGCTTGCGCATCGGCTGGGTCATCTCCAGCCAGGGCGCGATCAAGAAACTGCGTCGCTTCCACATGTTCACAACTACCGTCGCCAACACGCCGGCGCAATGGGCCGGTGTCGCCGCGCTGACGGGCGACCGAAGCTGCATCGACAACATGATCGAGGAATACAAGCGCCGGCGGGACAGGGTAGTGGACCTGGTTGCCGAAGCCCCGCACCTGACCGGCTACTGGCCGCAGGGCGCCTTCTACATGCTGCCGTCATTGCCGACGCACACCAACGGCACCATGGTCGCGGAAAGGATGCTCGAAGAAATCGGCGTCTGCGTCATTCCGGGCGACGCTTTCGGCGAATCGTCCATGAATGCGATTCGCATTTCCTTTTCGAATTCCCTCGACAACATCGAGGAAGCCTTCGCGCGGATGATTCCCTGGCTGAAGAAACAGCGTTTCTAGAGATGCGTCGATTCATTTAAGAGCAGGAGGAGGGCACCATGAGAGCCTTGCTTGCACCAATCCTTGCCCTTTCTTTGTTTGCAGCGCCACTGCAGGCCGAACCGACACAACTTGAAGTTTCCGCCCTGGCTCACGGAGCCAAGTTCATTGGTGATCGCAGCGGCGGCGCCCGGATTACCATCACGGATGCCGAGACCGGCGAGATCCTGGCCGAAGGCATCACCACCGGCGGCACGGGCAATACACGGCTGATCATGGCTGCGGAACAGCCACATTGGGATTCGATCGCAACGGAAGGCACGGCGTCCTTCGTCACCGAGCTGGATATCGACTCGCCCCTCCAGCTCGCCATCACCGCCAGCGGCCCGCTGGATGCGGCACCAGAAGATCGTGTACGGGCCTCTGTAATGAGCTGGTTGCTGCCTGGAGACTCCCGAACGGGCGACCGTCGCGTGATTATTGAATTGCCGGGTTACCTGGTCGATGTGCTGAACATCAAGCAGACAGAAGGGCGCCTCGAGGCCACCGTGGACATCAGCATGCTCTGCGGCTGCCCCGTAATCCCCGGCGGTTGGTGGGATGCCACGCGGATCGACATGCAGGCCCGCCTTGTCGGAGC
>JAWWBS010000108.1 GCA_033720895.1 Gammaproteobacteria bacterium | reverse complement strand
CAAGGTAAGTTCGCGATACAGGAACCACATCGGAATTACCGGCCACCACAGGCAAAGCGCTAGTCGACAAAGTGGCAGCCAGAGCGTATCGCCGTGCTGCACATGCGCTGCTTCATGTAGCAACAATGCGGCAAGTTCGGCGTCGAGGATCGTGTCATCGCGGTCGGCAATGCAGCGCGCCGGGATCACGATGAGCGGCCGACGTCGACCGATGGCAAAGGCATTCGGTGCATCGTCGGCTACGGCAACCGAAACATGCGCCGGCAGGTCGACAGGCAAGGCTTCGGGAGCCAGGCGCTCGGCCTGCATGGCGATTCGCTGGTAAACCCTCACAGCCCGCAACAAGCGGAAGACCAGGACGGCAGCTACAAGAACCCAGACCGCCAGCAACAGGCCCGGCAGCTGGCTTGCCTGCAGGCCTGCGGGCGATCCGGAAGAAGCGACAAGCATCCAGTCCAGCGACAACGGCTTGAGGGCAGGCGCGATGAGGCGTGGCAATTGATTGGCGGCCTCGGACGGCAGCAGCTCGGGCAGGCCGAATGCCAATATGGGGGAAACAGCCATCAGGAGCAGTAGCTGGCGCAGTAACTGCAGCAGGTCAGTTGCCGCCATGCGCTTGCGCAAGACGGGAACCAGCAGGCAGACCAGGCCAGTCAGCAAGGTCAGCAGAAGCACGGACTTTACTGGCTCAAGCATTGTCATCCCCTGCGGCATCATCGGCTTCCAGCAAGGCCTCAAGCTCGGCGAGCTCGCGCTCGTCCAGCAGGTCGCTTTCGGCAAACATGGGGATGGCACTGGCCGGACGGACATCCAGCAGGCGACGCGTGAAATCGCGCACCAGGCCGGCCAGGGTCGGCACCTTGGCCAGCTCCGGGGCATAGACATTCAGGCCATGGGAGCTGCGCTTGCGCAGCTGGCCCTTCTTGACCATGCGCTCAAGCACGGTGCGGGTGGTTGAATACGCCCAGCCGCGTTCCTCGGCCAGCTGGTCGTGGATTTCTCGGGCGCTGAGGCGCTGGTAGCGCCAAAGCAGCTTGAGAATATCGAGCTCGTGGCGGGATGTTTCCTGGGCAGCCATTGCTGATCTCCGTAACAAGTACGCTACAACTGTAGCATCCTCGTTACAAAGATCAACAAATATTTTCGATTCAATACAGCAAAATCGTCATCAGCTGCCTAGGTTGAAGAAGATACCTACGGCCAGCTCGGCCCAGGCATAGAGGAAAAAGAGCAGGAAAGCAGCGCCAATCGCCAGGCGTTTTTTCGGGTTCGATCTCGCGAACCCGTAGCTGACCAGCACATAGCCGCAGCCGGTGAACATCAACAGGCAGCCCATCACCATGAAATCCAGCAAAGTCCAGTTCACCCCGGTGCCAAGCTGCATGGCCAGCAGCGAATCATCAAGAGCGCCAGTGTCCCGGCAGCGACCCATGCCAATCGGGCTGGAATGCTGCGAGAAGATGATTCGTTCACGCCCCGCTCTCCGTATTCGCATTGCGGTTGTAACTGGAAAACTGGCTGGTACCCAGCCAGCGGCTGACGCAATCCGTGTAGGCGCGATTGCCGACCACCTTGAGGATACCTTTCTCCACGGCATCGGCCACCGTCACTTCACCATACCAGATGCGGCCATAGGTCTTGAGATCGGCGGTAAGGTAGACATCTGCTTCGTGGCCGAGGTCCTGGTTGCAGACCTCGGCGCTGCCGTCGCGCACGGTGACGTAGCGCCGGATGGCGGCGTCCTCGCCGGTGACAATGAACTGAATGGTGGCATCACCACTGGGCAGCTCGTCGAGCTTCATGGCGACGGCGAAATCCCTCACCAGCACGGCAGCGTCGAGCTCGTACTGGTCCATGGTGTCGAACACCCAGCCCATGCCCCAGCGGCCCATCTCGGTCAGCACGGGTTTCAGTGCCTGGCCCTGCGGCGTCAGGCGATACTCATAGCCCTTCTTGCCGGAAAGCTTCTTCTTGAGAACGATGCCCTGCTCTTCCAGCGAGCGCAGGCGTTTGCTCAGCAGCGTCGGCGACATCTTCGGGAGATAGGTTTCGAATTCCGAGAAACGAGTGGCGCCCATGAACATTTCGCGCACGATCTGCAGCGTCCAGCGCTCGGACAGGGCCGAGCAGGCTGCCATGATGGGACAGGCTTCTTCGATTTCTTCCACGCCAAAAGCCTTCTTTTCCTGATCTTGCTTTTCCTGGTATGGCGCCATTATCCGCCCCCGCCCTGCTCACGTGAACTACATAAAATGTAGTCAACTTGCCCTCTGTTGGCACTACAAAATCGATAGTCGATTGCTACACATCCTGCACTCAACGAAATCACCTCTCGCCCCTAATCTGGTTTCCAAGCTGAAACGACAAACAGCTTGTTTTACCAAAACGACTTGTTTAGTGAACTAGAAACCTCGAAGGGGAATGACAATGACTGAAGCAAACAAAGAGTACGACATGATCGTGGTGATGACCCAGGGCGCGAATGACGAAGTCTCGTCGGTCGGCCTGACCCTGGCCAACGGTGCCATGACCGCCGGCATGAACGTCGGCCTGTTCCTGACCAGCAACGCCATCGACCTGGTGCGCAAGAACGCTCTCGAGCACACGCACGTCCAGCCGATGGAACCGCTGAAGGACCTGATGCATGCGTTTATCGATCGCGGTGGTGATGTCTGGGCCTGCCCGCCCTGCACCAACTCCCGCGGCTACGATGAAGGCTCGCTGATCGACGGCGTCATCATCCACGGCGCCAGCGTGATCTTCGAGCGCATCAAGAAGGGCGCCAACACGCTCTGCTTCTGAAGCAGACGGTGCAACGAAAAAGCCCCGCTTCGGCGGGGCTTTTTTATGAGAGATTTCTTTCTTTTAGCCGCTCCCACTCCAGTTTGAACCACGGCGTGAAGGCCTTGCGGTTGGCTTTCATTTCGGCCGTCAAGTCATCCGGAGCAATCCAGCGCCAGTCTTCGATCTCGGCGGCATTAGGCTGCGGGTCTTCGTCGGTCCTGCCGACATAAACGTGACACAACTCATGCT
>JAWWBS010000107.1 GCA_033720895.1 Gammaproteobacteria bacterium | reverse complement strand
TTGCTGCACCTCGCCCGCTTCGTTCTTCACCATTTCATTGAACAGTTTCGGATTGGCGAAAGTCGCGCGCTGCGCCGTCAGGTGGTCGCCGCGATGGGTGGCGTAGGAATTGAAGTCCTCCTCCGGCACATCCATTTTTGCCAGGTATTCGCCCGCGGCCGAGGTCGCCATGATGGCGTTAGACGGCGAGATGTGGTCGGTGGTGATGTTGTCGCCGAGAATCGCCAGCGGTCGCATGCCTTCTAGGGTGCGTCGCTTGGCCAGCGCCCCTTCCCAGTAAGGCGGGCGACGGATGTAGGTGCTCTTCTCGCGCCAGTCGTACAGCGGGCTGACATCGGCCGCAAATTCCTGCTTGATGTTGAACATCGGCGTGTAGACATTGCGGAAGTGTTCCGGCTTGACCGCTGTCTTGACGACCTCGTCGATTTCCTCGTCCGAAGGCCAGATGTCCATCAGGCGGATTTCCTTGCCATCGACCACGCCGAGAATGTCCTTCTCGATGTCGAAGCGGATGCTGCCGGCGATGGCATAGGCGATCACCAGCGGCGGCGAGGCGAGGAAGGCCTGCTTGGCATAGGGATGGATGCGCCCGTCGAAGTTGCGGTTGCCAGAAAGTACCGCAACGGTGTGCACGTCGCGGTCGATGATTTCTTCCTGGATCTTCGGGTCCAGCGCGCCGGACATGCCATTGCAGGTCGTGCAGGCAAAGCCGACGATGCCGAAGCCGAGATCTTCCAGCTCCTCCTTCAGGCCGGCTTCTTCCAGGTACAGCTGCACGGCACGCGAGCCCGGCGCGAGTGAAGATTTCACCCAGGGCTTGCGGGTCAGGCCGAGCTTGTTGGCATTGCGTGCCAGCAGGCCGGCCGCGATCACGTTGCGCGGGTTCGAGGTGTTGGTGCAGCTGGTAATCGCAGCAATGATCACCGCGCCATCCGGCATCAGGCCGTTCTCGGATTCGTAGTCATGGTTGGCCACGCCGCTGGACTCGAGATCCTTGGTGCCCATGCGGGCATGCGGGTTCGACGGGCCGGCCATGTTGCGCTCGACACTGGAAAGGTCGAAGTGCAGCGTGCGCTGGTACTCGGCGCTGTCGAGATCGTCTGCCCAGAGGCCGGCGGTCTTCGCATACTTTTCCACCAGCGCGATCTGGTCGTCCTCGCGACCGGTCAGGCGCAGGTAGTCGATGGTCTGCTGGTCGATGAAGAACATTGCCGCGGTCGCGCCGTACTCCGGCGCCATGTTGGCAATGGTCGCGCGGTCGCCGACGGTCAGTGCAGCTGCGCCTTCGCCGCGGAATTCGAGATACGCACCGACAACGCGTTCCTTGCGCAGGAACTCGGTCAGCGCCAGCACGATGTCGGTCGCGGTGATGTTCTTGCCCGGCTTGCCGGTCAGCTCGACGCCGATGATCTCCGGCGTGCGCAGCCAGGAGGCGCGACCCAGCATCACGTTCTCGGCTTCCAGGCCGCCAACGCCAATGGCAATCACGCCCAGCGCGTCGACATGCGGCGTGTGCGAGTCGGTACCGACACAGGTGTCCGGGAAGGCAACGCCGTCCTGCTTGTAAATGACCGGTGACATCTTCTCCAGGTTGATCTGGTGCATGATCCCGTTGCCTGGCGGAATCACGTCGACATTGCGGAAGGCCTTCTTGGTCCAGTCGATGAAGTGGAAGCGGTCTTCATTGCGACGGTTCTCGACGGCCCGGTTTTCTTCAAACGCATCCTTGTTGAAACCGGCGGTCTCGACCGCCAGCGAGTGGTCGACAATCAGCTGCACCGGCACGACCGGGTTCACTTCGGCCGGATCACCGCCCTTCTCGGCAATCGCATCGCGCAGGCCGGCGAGGTCCACCAGCGCCACCTGGCCGAGAATGTCATGCGTGACCACGCGCGCGGGATACCAGGGAAAGTCGATATCGCGCTTGTTGTCGATCAGCTGCTCGAGATAGGCATCGACCATGTCCGGCTCGCCGCGGCGCACGATGTTTTCGGCATGCACGCGGGCAGTGTAGGGCAGCTTGTCGTAAGCACCCGGCTTGATGGCTTCGACGGCTTCGCGCACGTCGAACCAGTCGAGGTCGGTGCCTTCGAGCTTCTTTCTGTATTTCTTGTTCATCTGGCTGTTCATAAAGGATCACGCTCTTTCTATAAGTGTGTGTTTGTTACTAATGTCCTGGGGAATTCTGATCTTGTGCTTGTTCCGCTTGCTGGCTCTCCAGCATTTGCCGCGCCCGGCTGATATGCCGGCGCATCAGGAGCTCGGCCATCTCGCCATCGCGCGCTTCAATCGCTTCCAGGATGCGCCGGTGCTCGCCCAGCGCCTTCTGCGGACGATGCGCGGTGGTCGCCACCTGGTGGCGGTACATGCGCACGCGGTGATACATCTCGCCGATCAGCAAGTCGATCAGGGTGTCATTGTGCGAGCCCTGGATGACACGGAAATGAAAATCGAGGTCACCCTCGCGCTGGAAGTAGGCGGTGTCGTCCTGCACCCCGGGCTGCTGCTCGTGCTCGGCCAGCAGCGCTGTCAGCGCCACGATCTCTTCCGCCGACATGTTCTCGGCGGCAAGCCTGGCGGCCATGCCTTCCAGCGCTTCGCGCACCCGGTAGATCTCCACCAGGTCGGATTCCGTCAGCAGGGCAACCCGTGCGCCAGCATGTGGCACGCGCTCGACCAGCCTGCGGGATTCCAGCCGCCGGATGGCTTCTCGCAAGGGGCCGCGGCTGACGCCGTATTTTCCTGCCAGCTCCGCTTCGCCCAGCCGGGAACCCGGGGCGAGCCTGCCGAGCACAATGTCATCCTGCAGGCGCGCAAACACGCGGTCGGCCAGCGTGCGGGCATCCGCATCGGGATCGGCAGGCAGCTTGTTCGGGGCGGTTTCGGCCACGGCGACACCTTGTTGACAATGTATGAAGCAGGAGTCTGATTCTAGCCCAAAAAGCCCGCTTTCACACAGGATTGTCGACAATAAGCCCTTTTTGGCGCCAATTGCCCCGCATTCTGCGTGATAAGGTGCAAGGAACCGATGTACTGGATTCACGGAGAAGCCCATGGCCACCGACCGCCCTGGCGACACCAGGAGCGCGAAACGCCCTGATCCCGAGAAAGTCCTCACTGATATCGCCGATTACGTCCTGGACTACGAGGTCCAGTCGGACGAGGCTTATCAGACCGCCCGCT
>JAWWBS010000106.1 GCA_033720895.1 Gammaproteobacteria bacterium | reverse complement strand
TTCGATCTCGGAGACACCCATGATTCGCAAGCTGCTCGCCGTATCCCTCATGACCCTGTTGCTGGCCGCCTGTGGTGGCGAGCAGGCCGAATCCACTGCGCCCAAGGTTGATCCCGCTGCCTCTGCGACCAGCCAGCTGCACCAGCTGTTCGATGACTTCTGGCAGAGCTATCTCGAGAACAATCCCGGCACGGCCTCCTACATCGGTGACCCGCGCTTCAACGATCGCTGGGGCGATCCGAGTGTCGAGGCAGCAGCGGCCGAAGCCGACCAGCGGCGCGAGTTCCTGAAGCGCCTGGATGCCATCGATCGCAATGTGCTGTCACCGATGGACCAGCTGAACTACGACCTGTTCAGGATCTCTTCGGAAAACGCGATCAGGCAGTACGAGGCCGGCGAACACTACTACGCCATCAACCAGCGCGGCGGCCTGCAGACGCAGTATCGCCTGGCCAGCTACATGTCCTTCGAGGACGCCGAGGACTACCAGGACTGGATCAGCCGCCTGAACGCCCTGGGTGACTATGCCGAGGCCTACACCGGCCTGCTGCGCGCCGCCGTCGAGCAAGGCAAGGTCCAGCCCGAGAACATCATCCGCAACATCATCCCGCAGCTGGAATCGCAAATTGTCGATTCCGCCGAGGACAGCGACTTCTACGCGCCGTTCGAAGAGATGGCGAAGAAGGTGAGCGAATCCGATGCCGAGCGCCTGCGCAACGAGGCGAAGACGGCGATCGAAAACGTCGTCATCCCTGCCTATGTCGCGTTCAAGGACTTCATGGAAAACGAGTACCTGCCGGCTGCCCGCCCGGCGGTGGGTGTCTGGTCGGTGCCGGGTGGACGCGATTACTACAAGGCCCGGGTGAAGAATTTCACCACCACGGACCTGACGCCGGAGGAGATTCATGAAATCGGCCTGTCCGAGGTGAAGCGCATTCGCGGCGAAATGGACAAGATCATCGAGGAAGTTGGCTTCGAGGGCAGCTTCGAGGAGTTCCTGACTTTCCTGCGCACGGATCCGCAGTTCTACTACGACACGCCAGAGGAGCTGCTGGAAGCCTACCGCGCGATTTCGAAAAAGATCGATCCCGAAGTCGTGAAGCTGTTTGGGGTCTTGCCGCGCATGCCCTACGGCGTGATCCCGATTCCGGATGCCGTCGCACCCTACACGACCACCGCCTACTACAACGGTCCGGCTGCCGACGGCTCCCGTGCAGGCTTTTACTACGTGAACCTGTATCGGCCCGAAGTGCGGCCCAAGTACGAGATGGAAGCGCTCTCGATCCACGAAGCCGTGCCGGGCCACCACTTCCAGATTGCCCTGGCCATGGAGCTGGGCGAACTGCCGGAATTCCGCCGCTATGGCGAGTCCTACACGGCCTTTGTCGAGGGCTGGGGCCTGTACTCCGAGTCGCTGGGCGAGGACCTGGGTCTCTACAAGGACCCCTACTCAAAGTTCGGCCAGCTGACCTATGAAATGTGGCGTGCGGTCCGCCTGGTGGTCGACACCGGCATGCATTACAAGGAGTGGACCCGCCAGGAGGCGATCGACTTCTTTGCCGCCAACGCCGCCAAGACCGAGAAAGACATCGAGAACGAGATCGATCGCTACATCGGCTGGCCGGGCCAGGCGCTGGCCTACAAGATCGGCGAGCTGAAGATCAAAGCCCTGCGTGCCGAAGCCGAGAAGGCCCTGGGCGACGATTTCGACATCAAGGCCTGGCACGATCACCTGCTGGGCGCGGGCTCCATCCCGCTGTCCTTGCTGGAGAAGCGCATGGACGACTGGGTTTCTGAGCAAAAAAGCGTCAAGTAAGCGTATTTTTGGCGAAAATAGCAGCACTTTCGAGGCGTTGTACGTAGTTTGCTGCTATTTGCGTCAAATGGCCGCGAAATCTCAGTGTTGACACTGTAAGCTGAGCAAACTTTAGCCAATCCCACGTATGGATTGGCTATTTTTTGTTCAGAAATGCGATTTACGGTCCGTATGACTCAAATCAATGCTGTTAGCGACCGTACGGCACATATTGGCAGGCACCAGGGTCGGGCGCGACCTTCAACGCCCCGTGTCGACCGCTGGGGTCGACCGCCATGGGCTGGTAGAATGACGGCCCTCTGAAGAGAGTGAGAATCATGGGAAAAAGCACCAAGTACGTCGCCAAGACACCGGACGAAAACGGCTTCATCCACTACACGGATGAAGAGCATGCCGTCTGGAACGAGCTGATCACGCGCCAGATTCCGATCGTGGAGAAGTACGCCTGCGACGAATACCTGGACGCGCTGAAAAAAATGGACTTCCCCATGGACCGCATTCCGCAGTGCAAGGAAGTCTCCGAAGTGCTGATGGACCACACCGGCTGGCAGGTTGCCCCGGTGCCGGCGCTGATTCCCTTTGGCGAATTTTTCGAGCTGCTGGCCAACAAGCAGTTCCCGGCGGCCTCCTTCATTCGCTCCCGCGAGGAGATGGACTACCTGCAGGAGCCGGACATTTTCCACGAGATTTTCGGCCACACGCCATTGCTGACCGACGAACGCTTTGCCGAGTTCACGCACCATTACGGTGAAGCCGGACTGAAGGCCGACAAGAAAGATCGCCCAATGCTGGCGCGCCTGTACTGGTTCACGGTCGAATTCGGCCTGATGAACACGGCCAAGGGCCTGAAGACCTATGGCGCCGGCATCGTCTCCTCGACGGGCGAGACGCCCTACTCCATCGAGAGCGACATCCCGGAGCGCCGCCCCTTCGATCCGCTGACAGCCCTCAGGACGCCGTATCGCATCGATATCTACCAGACGGTGTATTACGTCATCGACAGCCTGGACGACCTCTTCGACGTCTCCAAGCTCGATCTCTTCGACCTGATCAAGCAGGCACGCGAAAAAGGCATGCTGGAACCGACGTTCCCGCCGGCCGACGCCGACGCGCCGAAGTGGGCGTGACGCAAGACTGAACACACGCAACAACGCACAGACGCAAGGAGGGATTCATGCGCGAGTGGTGGAACAAGCTGGATATGGAGCACAAGGTTGCCGTATTCGGCATCGGATTCCTGCTTTTCATCGTAGTGGTCACCGCGCCATTGTGACAAGACAACAACATTGAAACGGAGCCAGAACGCATGACCGAGATAGCCGACAACCTCGCCGAAAAGCATTGCGAAGCCTGCGAAGGTGGCGTCAAGCCGCTGACCCGCGAAGAAGCCGAGCGCTACATCGGCAAGATCGCGCCGGACTGGACCCTGTCCGACGATGCGAAGACCATCAGCCGCGATTTCGAATTCAAGGGCTTCTACAAGACCGTCGCCTTCGTCAACGCGATCGCCTGGATGGCCAACCACGAAGGCCACCACCCGGACCTGGAAGTCGGCTACGGCCACTGCCTGGTCAAGTGGACCACGCATGCCATCGATGGCCTGAGCGAGAACGATTTCATTTGCGCAGCCAGGACGGACAAGATTTTC
>JAWWBS010000105.1 GCA_033720895.1 Gammaproteobacteria bacterium | reverse complement strand
GACAACACGCGCGTTGTCAGCATGAACCTCGGCAACCTGTTCAATGGCGAAGGCAGGACAAGGCGATTTCCGACGCAGCGTGGTGCAGACACCGAAAAGGAGTACCAGCGCCAGCTGGCGAAGATCGTGGCGACCATCGTGCAAAGCGAGGCCGACATCCTGGCGCTGAACGAACTGGAAAACGACGGCTTTGGCGAGCACAGCGCCATGGCCGATCTCGTCGCGGCACTCGCCAGGGCCGGGCGAACATTCCAGCCCGTCGAGCACGGCAAGCGCATCGGCAGCGATGCAATCACCAACGCCCTGCTCTACGACCCGGCCCGCGTCACCGCCGTCGGCCAGCCTGGTGTGCTGACGCGCGGGCCGTTTTCCCGCAACAGCCGCCCCCCGTTGTTGCAGCATTTCCAGGCCAGCGGACAGGACTCGACCGTGTTTGCGATATCGGTGAATCACTTCAAGGCACGCACTTGCCGCGGCGCCCGCGGTGACGAGCGCGACAGTGGCGAAGGCTGCTGGAACGCCACGCGACGCACGGCATCGAGACTGCTGCTGGAGTGGCTGGACGACAGGAGCGATCGCGAGGTGCTGCTGGTCGGCGACCTGAATGCCTACCGGCAGGAAGCCCCGTTGCAGGAGCTCCAGCGGGCGGGGTTCATCAATCTTTTCGGCAGGGAACCCGGCTACAGCTACAGCTACTTCGGCGAAGTTGGTCGGCTGGACCATGCGCTGGCCACGCCGGCGCTCGCCGGCTGCATCAGCGCCACCACCTGGCACAGCAATGCCGATGAACCGCGAGTGCTGGATTACAACCTGGAATACCAGTCAGCCGACCAGCAGCAGCGCTGGTACGCGGCCGACCCCTGGCGGGCCGGCGATCATGATCCGCTGGTGCTGGATATCGACTGGTTGGCTTGCGAGCAAATCGGCGACTGAATCAGCTGCTGGCGGGTTCCAGCGAAAAGCGGGCTTCCAGCACCTCGAGCACGTCCTTGGCCAGCAGCTCGCTGACCGGCAGCTGCGTGATCATCTCGTAGTCATTGCTCTCGATCTGGCCAATACCCATGCCGACCTTGCCGGGATCCTGGTCGAGCACGATCAGCACCAGCCGTGTCTTGCTGTGCACATCGTCGATGTTCACCGCATCGGCCGCGATGCCCATGGCGCGGATCTTGGAGCTGATGATGCCGATCGAGGCCGAGGCCTTCTGGTTGCGCTGCATGAACTGGCCATGCGCTTCCTCGACCACTTCGGCAACCGCTTCGATATCGGGATTGGTCACGCGCGCTCTCGCCTGGAAATGAAACCCGAGCCTACCGCATCACGCCCGCTGCTGTCTCCGCCGGGGCTTCAGCAGCTGTCCGCCGGCGGCTGGAAGTCGATGGTGACAATGCAGCTCATGGGATGCGGCTCGCCATCCACCACCGTGGTGTCGAACAGGTAGCCCTTGATGGCACGTCGAGCCGGGCGGGTGAAAATGCGTTCCGGCTGTTCGAGCAGGAAGGTCATGTTCGCCACCGAACCATCCCAGTTCACGTCCACTTCCATAGTCACCTTGCCGCTGAGGCAGTTGTTCTCTGCCACGGTCGGGTAATAGGACTCGGCCGTCTGCACGATCTTGCAGGCCGGCAAGGGCTTTTCGTCATCGGGCTCCTCGCCCTTGAAGCTGGTCATGGTCAGGTCGGCCGGGATCTCGTCCGGCTTGATGCCGCCCGAGCCGCAGCCAGCCAGCAACAGCGCTGGCAGCAACAACAAGATAGAGAGTGTGATTCGCATAAGAGATCCCCTGCTTTTCCCCAAGCGCCTACGCTGCCCCGATCGCGGCTGGAATTCAAATCACGGGGTCACACTTCCGACGGCAGCCAGAGCAGGTAAAGGGTCACCGCGGCGGCAATGACGACGAGGCCGATGCCGACCGCCGGCACCGGCACGACGCTGGTGGCCGTCCACCCTACCGACGGCCAGAGAAACAGCAAGGCCAGGCACTTGGCCCGCAGTGGCACGACGCGGTGGGCGAGATAGTCCTGCAGCACCGGGCCAAGGTGCGGCGCTTCGAGCAGCCATTCGCGAGTACGCGGCGAACTGCGGGCAAAGCAGGCAGCCGCCAGCAACAGGAACGGCGTGGTCGGCAGCAGCGGCAGGAACACGCCTGCTGCACCCAGCCCCGTCGCCAGCCAACCTGTCATGAAATACAGCCCGCGCACCGTACCGCTCCCAGTTTCACGCCTGATTGCAGTATCAGTCCGCCCGACTGCGGTAGCATTGATCGAGATCAAGCGCGAAACGGAGCAGAGAAAGACATGGATGAGAGCGAGCTGAACGTATCGAGCGAGGCATGGCAGGTCTTCGCGCCGAAGCTGGAAGCGCAGCAAGTTCGGCGCAAGCAGGAGCGCCTCATTGATGGCGGGGTGTCGCTGTATTTATCGAGCATCCACCTGCTCAAGCGACTCTGGTATCGCCCGGACCCCAATGAACTGGCCAGGCTGGACGAGCTGATCGGCGGGCTGGATCCTGATTCCTACAAGGTCTTCCATGAAGAAGACCACGTCCATGTTCGCAGGATAAGTGGCAACTGGGTCGAGAACGATCTTCTCTGAGGCACACCGGGACCCCGGCGGGCTCCTGGCAGGCTACTGCCGCACCAGGATCTCGGCGCGACCATAGTTGACCCAGTCGAACACCCAGAGCATCACGAGATACTGGTTGGCCGTATCGAGCATGAAGGCCACGCCGCTGCCACCGTTCAGCTGGCCGTTCAGGCCGACGTCTTCGTAACGCGGGCACTGGGCCGAGACGCTCGTCACTTTCATGATGTTGCCGGCTTCCGGCAATTCGAGTTCGCCCTGGTAGGCACAGCCGGCATCATTCACGCCGGAGAAAACGCCATCGTCACCAATGACCGTGACATTCTGCAGCGCCTCCACCGGATCATCGGACGACGACCAGGTGCCGGCGAGTGCCGTGGGGGTGACGATGTGATCCGAGAGCGCCGGGGCATTGAAGAAGACCAGGCTGCCCTTTTCTTTCCCGAGGGTGTAGCTGCCGGTGATCACCCGGTCGCCGGTGGCAATATCGACCGCCGAGCCCGGCGTGACATCCGGGTAATCCGCATCGGTCGGCTCTTGCAGCGTGCCGTCCAGCGTACCGGTGAGATAGGAACTGCTGCCATCCCAGGTGGAGCCCGCGACGGACACCGCCTCGTGGGAGACCGAGAAGCGCCGGCCATTCGTGCGCAAGCGGAACCAGAACACGCCATCGTCCCGCCAGATGAACGCGGTGCCATCCGCCGTAACCGCCATCACCGCAATTTCCGCGGCATCACCGTCGCTCGCCTTCATCTCGCCCACCCACAGGCCATAGGGGTCGCGGTTGTTGTCCTCATCGACACCACAGGCGGAGAGGAACAAACCCAGCAGCAAGATCGCAGGCAGGAAAACGGCGTGGCGAGACGGCATGGCAAGTCCTTTTGTTCAGGTCCGTGCCGGATTTTGACAGGCGCGCCGGGCAATTCCAAGCAG
>JAWWBS010000104.1 GCA_033720895.1 Gammaproteobacteria bacterium | reverse complement strand
GCCATCGAGGCGAAGCAGGCGCTGGAGCGGATGCTGGCCATTGCCTGAGCAGCGCATGAGTTCCCCACGTGAGCATGTCGTGCTGGTGCATGGCTTGTGGATGCATGGCCTGGTCATGCGCTGGCTGGCGTCGCGTCTTGAACGTGCCGGCTTTGCGACCCATACCTTTTCCTACCGCACCACGCGCGACTCCATTGCGGACAACGCGGCGCGCCTGGCGGATTTCATCGAGTCGCTTGATGCGCCTACCGTCCACCTGGTCGCCCACAGCCTGGGCGGCATCGTCAGCCTGACCATGTTGCAGGAACGCCCCGGCATCATCGATGGAAGAGTGGTGTTGCTGGGTTCGCCGGTACGGGGCAGTCGCGTGGCGGCCTTGATGGAAAAGCGCGGGCTCGGGCGCCTGCTGGGTCACAGTCGCCACAAGGGCCTGGTCGTTCCGCCGGAATTCGCCGCTGGCACACAGTGGCAGCATGATATTGGCTGCATCGCCGGCACCCGCTCGATCGGGCCGGGATCCTTCCTCCGGGACATGCCAAGGCCGAACGACGGTACCGTTGCCCTGGATGAAACGCACCTGCCCGGCGCTCGCGACGAACTCCAGGTGCCTGCTTCCCATACCTTGATGCTGTTTTCGGGCACCGTCGCCACGGCAACGGCGGCCTTCCTGGACTCGGGCAGCTTCGCTACCGCTTCCGCCTGAGCGGCATCCCGGCTCGAGTCACGGGCCGGCGCACATTCACTGCATATTGGCCGCACATTCTCAGTACACCCTGTAGGCGTACTGAGGGTGTTTACGGATAGGGCCGGAAGACACTTCTCTATAGCGTGGGACCTGATCGTCGTGTTCCGGCCAGGTCCGCATTTTTACCTCCTGCTTATTGCGCCAGATCGGGACACGGGGCGCCCTGCTTCGGCAGGGCGCCTTTTTTTGTCCGGAAGGTTTCAGTCGCGGGCCTTGCGAGCCAGGGCATAGAGCAGGTCGAGTGCCTGCTTCGGAGTGATGTCGTCCACGTCCAGCTCGCGCAGTTCCGCCAGTGCCGGATGCTCGGCCTCGAACAGGTTGATTTGCGGGGCAGCAGCCGGTGATTCGGCATTGCCCGTCGTCCGGCTGCTGCCCTCGGCTTCGAGGCTCGCCAGCCGGGCACGGGCAGCTGCCAGCACGCTTTTCGGCAGGCCGGCCAGCTTGGCCACCTGGATGCCGAAGCTGCGATTCGCCGGACCCTCCTTGACCGCATGCAGGAACACCAGGTCTTCGCCGTGCTCGCTGGCATCGAGATGGACGTTCTGCAAGGTTGGCAAGCGTTCAGGCAGTTGTGTCAGTTCGAAGTAGTGCGTCGCAAACAGGGTGAAGGCGCGCGCTTCGTTGGCCATGTACTCGGCACTGGCCCAGGCCAGTGCGAGTCCGTCATAGGTCGAGGTGCCGCGACCGATTTCGTCCATCAGGACCAGTGACCGTTCGGTGGCATTGTTCAGGATGTTGGCCGTTTCGGTCATCTCCACCATGAAGGTCGAGCGACCACCGGCCAGGTCATCCGATGCACCGATGCGCGTGAAGATGCGATCCAGCGGTCCGATGTCGGCGCTGGTCGCTGGCACGTAACTGCCGATCGAAGCGAGCACGGCAATCAGCGCCACCTGGCGCATGTAGGTGGATTTGCCGCCCATGTTGGGGCCGGTGATGATCAGCATGCGCTGCTCGTCATCCATCGCCAGGTCATTGGGCAGGAAGGTGACGTCGGTGGCGGCCTCGACCACCGGATGGCGTCCGGCCTCGATGCGCAGCCCGGGTGTCTCGACCAGTGCCGGGCGGGCATAGTCGCGTTCGACGGCAACCGTCGCAAAGCCGACCAGCACGTCGAGCTCTGCCAGCGCAGCGCTGCTTTGCTGCAGCTCGGGTAATCTTTCCAGCAGCGTATCCAGCAGCTCGTCATAGAGATGCTTCTCACGCGCCAGCGCTTTCTCGCGTGCCGACAGCACCTTGTCTTCGAAGGCTTTCAGTTCCGGCAGGGTGTAACGTTCGGCATTCTTCAGGGTCTGGCGACGAGTGTAATCGTCCGGCACCTTGTCGGCCTGGGCGCGAGACACCTCGATGTAATACCCATGTACGCGGTTGTAGGCGACTTTCAGCTTGTCGATACCGGTGCGTTCCCGCTCGCGCGTTTCGAGATCGACCAGGAACTGGTCGGCGTTTCTCGACAATGCGCGCAGTTCGTCCAGCTCGGCATCGAAGCCTTCCGCAATCACGCCGCCGTCGCGCATGAACACGGGCGGCATGTCGATGATGGCTTTCTCCAGCAGCGCGAACGTGTCCGGATGTTCGCCGATCTGTGAACTCAAGTGATCGAGCTGTTTTGCCGCCAACGGCTTCAACTGGGTTTGCAGCGCAGGCAGCAGGCCCAATGCCGCTCGCAGTCCTGTCAGGTCACGCGGCCGGGCGGACTTCAGCGCAATGCGACCGAGCATGCGTTCGATGTCCGGCACGCCCTTGAGCGACTTCGCCAGTTCGGGCCAGGCATCCTGGGCCAGCAGGTCGCTGACGGCATCCAGCCGTTCGTCCAGGGCAGCATGGTCACGCAGCGGCTGGTGAATCCAGCGACGCAGCAGGCGTGCGCCCATGCAGGTGCTGCTGCGATCGATGATGGCAGCCAGGGTGAAGTCATCTTCGCCGTGCAGGGATTCGGTCAGTTCCAGGTTGCGACGCGTGGCAGCGTCCATGCCGAGATAGGCATCGTGCTGTTCGACAAGCAGCCCGCGCAAATGGGGCAGGGCGCTGCGCTGCGTGTCCTGCACGTAGGCGAGCAGGGCGCCCGCGGCGGCAACGGCGGCCGGCATGTCGGTCGCACCAAAGCCGGCCAGGTCACGCGTACCGAACTGTTTGCACAAGGCCTCGGTTGCGGAGGCGGTATCGAAATGCCAGTCGGGCCGACGACGCACGGCCTGCACAGGTGCGCCCGGCGGCTCGGTGTTCATTTCCGCCAGCAATACCTCCGAGGGCGACAGCCTTTCCAGTTCGGCGGCCAGTTCAGTGTCCGAGGCTGGCTCGGAAACCACGAAGCGCCCGCTGGCCAGGTCCAGGCTGGCCATGCCATGGCGGTCGTGCTGTCGGTGGAGCGCAACCAGCAGGCTTTCGCGGTTGTCGTCGAGCAGGGCTTCGTCGGTCAAGGTGCCCGGCGTGACGATGCGGACCACCTTGCGCTCGACCGGACCTTTGCTGGTGGCCGGGTCACCGACCTGCTCGCAGATGGCAACGGACTCGCCCTTGCGCACCAGCTTGGCCAGGTACGATTCCATGGCATGCACGGGCACGCCGGCCATCGGAATCGGTTCGCCGGCGGACTGGCCGCGCTGGGTCAGGGTGATATCGAGCAGCCTCGACGCGCGCTTTGCATCATCGAAGAAGAGCTCGTAGAAATCGCCCATGCGATAGAACACCAGCTCGTCCGGATGTTGCTCCTTGACGGCCAGGTACTGGCGCATCATGGGCGTATGTTCATTGCCGCTTCTGGCTGGCTGCTTGGCCATGGTCGAATCGCGTCTCTTCGTTATCTGGGTG
>JAWWBS010000103.1 GCA_033720895.1 Gammaproteobacteria bacterium | reverse complement strand
CTGCTGGCCAGTGCGACAAATTCCGCAGCGATATTCGAAACCTTCATCGAGGGGTCGCTGCCGGAGGCCGAGCAGCCCCGTGACGAAGGGCTCGATGGCGACGACAAAAAGGATGACACGCCGGAGGCTGACCTGTTTTAATCAGGGTGACGCTCGACCATTTGCACTGACAAGCAGGGTGACATGGGCAAGCAACGCGCCGGTCGCAATCCCGAGTTGCGACGACTGATTGCCAACGAAGCCGCCCGCCTCATCGCCGAGGAGGGCATTCGCGACTTTCTCAAGGCCAAGCGCAAGGCCGCCATGCGTTACGGTGTCTCCGAGCGCGAAGGTGGCTTTCCGACCAACCAGGAAATCGAGCAGCAGGTGTTCGAATACCAGCGCCTGTTCCAGGCCGACTCCCAGCCCGCCGAACTGCGTCGATTGCGGGAAGCTGCGTGTCAGGCAATGAAGCTGTTCCGCGACTTCCAGCCCCGCCTGGTCGGCCAGGTACTGCTCGGTCATGCCACGCGCCATTCGGATATCCAGCTGCACCTGTTCGCGGACTCGCCGGAGTTCGTGGTGATGCACCTGATCGACCGCGAGATTCCTTTCGAAACCATCGAGCGGCGTTTTCGCCAGACCACCGGCGATCACGTCACCGTGCCGGCTTATCGCTTCCTGGCCGGTGAGATCACCGTCGATGCTGCGGTGTTCCCGGAAACCGGGATCCGGGCGGCGCCGGCGTCACCGGTCGATGGCCGGCCGATGAAGCGGGCGAGTCTTGCCGACCTGGAGAACTTGCTGGACGAGGAGCACGGGGGCGAAACCACCGACGAGATTGGCTTGCCTGGGCTGGCATGAGCTATCGATACCCATGAAAAAACCGGGCCTTGGCCCGGTTTTTTCATGGCTGGAGCATGCTGCTCAGCGCTTGCTGACGTCCACGTAATCGCGCTGCGTCGGCCCCGTGTAGAGCTGGCGCGGGCGACCGATGCGCATGGCCGGGTCGGAAATCATTTCCTGCCAGTGCGCCACCCAGCCCACGGTCCGGGCGATGGCGAACATCACCGTGAACATGCTGACCGGGATGCCCAGCGCGCGGTAGATGATGCCGGAGTAGAAGTCGACGTTCGGGTAGAGTTTCTTCTCGACGAAGTAGTCGTCCTTCAGCGCGATCTCTTCCAGTTTCATGGCCAGCTCGAGCTGCGGGTCGTTTTCCTTGCCGAGCTGCTTCAGCACCTTGTGGCACATTTCGCGGATGATCTTGGCGCGCGGATCGTAGTTCTTGTAGACGCGGTGGCCAAAGCCCATCAGGCGGAACGGATCGTTCTTGTCCTTGGCCTTGTCCATGTACTTGTCGGCGTTCGAGATGTCGCCGATCTGGTCGAGCATCTTCAGCACCGCCTCGTTCGCGCCACCGTGGGCCGGACCCCAGAGCGTCGCCACGCCGGCCGCAATGGCGGCGTAGGGATTGGTGCCGGCAGAGCCGGCCAGGCGGACCGTCGAGGTCGACGCATTCTGCTCGTGGTCGGCGTGCAGGATGAACAGCAGGTCCAGCGCTTCGGCAGCCACCGGGTCGATGTCGTAGTCCTCGGCCGGCACGCCGAAGAACATGCGCAGCAGGTTCTCGCAGTAACCCAGGCTGTTCTTCGGGTGGATGAAGGGCTGGCCGATGGAGTGCTTGTAGGCCGCGGCCGCGATCGTCGGCATCTTCGCGATGATGCGACGCGCGAACAGGTCACGATCTTCCGGTTCGCGGATGTTGGTCGAGCCATGGTAGAAGGCCGACAGGCTGGACACCGTCGCCGACAGCATGGCCATCGGGTGGGCGTCGTAGTGGAAGCCATGGAAAAAACGCAGCAGCGATTCGTTGATCATCGTGTGGTAGATGATCGATTCCTCGAAATCGTCGAATTCGGCCTTGTTCGGCAGCTCGCCGTTCAGCAGCAGGTAGGAGACTTCCATGAAGTTGGATTTCTCGGCCAGCTGGTCGACCGGGTAGCCGCGGTACAGCAGCACGCCGTTCTCGCCGTCAATATAGGTGATATCGCTCTTGCAGCTGGCGGTGGCACCAAAGCCGGGATCGAAGGTGAATACGCCCTGATCCTTGTAGAGGCTGCTGAGGTCCAGTGTCGCCGGGCCGACCGAGCCTTCCAGCAGCGGCAGTTCCGATTCGGTCCCGGCATCCGGGTTTACCAGTTTGAAGCCTTTCGTGCTCATTTCCATTTGCTCCTGGTCTTCGTGCTTGCGGCCCGTCCGCAGACAGGCCCGCTGCGCAGCTCGGCCGTGTGGGCCATCCCGGCTGGCGGTTCTGGTCTGCCGGGCGGCCTGTCTGGGCAGGCTTCGCTCCGGGTAACCGCGTCAGGCGGGGGAGTCTGCGTAAAACATGCCCGGGAGACGGGTCTTGCACCGGGCGGCTGGGAGTCGCTCCACCGTTGAAAGCGGCAAGTGGGAGCGCCAGCGCGGGTCGATTATAGGGCAGGGGTCCGGGCAATGACAGTGCCGGGGGCACTGCGCCACGGGCGCTGGGGAACGAAAACGGGGCGCAGGCCTTTGCCTGCACCCCGTCAATTCAGCATGCCCGCGAGCGGGCGGCGCGTGGCCTGGAGCCTTACGCGTCCTTGCCGCGACGACCGAACTTCTTGCGGAAGCGATCGACGCGACCACCGGTATCGATCATCTTCTGCTTGCCGGTGTAGAACGGGTGGCACTCGGAGCAGACTTCAATCGTCAACTCTTCCTTGCCCAGCGTCGATTTGGTCTCGAAGCTGTTGCCACAGCTGCAGACAACCTTCACTGCCTGGTAATCCGGATGAATATCGGCCTTCATGATGTTTCCTCAACAAGTTTGTGTCTCGACGGTGGGCCGTCGGACCCTGAAGCGAGCCGCGCATCATAACGGCTTGCTGCCCGGGTGGCAAGGATTTCACCGGTTTTCGGGCAGGTCCCCGGGCCGGTGTCCTCGGGGTGCCCAGTGCCGGCCGTTTCACTGGGTCCGGGTATCGCGGAACTTGTCAGGCGCCTGAGGAATGTGGCTTAAGTTCCTGACTTACGGGTAGATTTGCCAATATCCACAGAAGCTGTGGATAACTCTGTGCATGAAACGCAACGAATGGGGTTTTTTACTATTTTTTAAGGGATAAAGTTTAAATCGGCCAAATCTTGACCATTTTATTAATGCCTTGAAAAACAAGTAGTTACCAGTCTGTATAGAATTTCACCAGGTCGATCGTGGAACATGTCCCCGGTATTTGTCCGTGCACGGACGGCTTGTGTATATCTTTGTCAGCCATTGCTGACGCCCCCATTCAACCCAAAGCTTGCACAGTGTTGGCGAGGGTTGTCCAAGGAGGGGGAATGCCCCCGTTCAGCCAAGGGATTTCTCTGGCTTGAAGCGTGCTGGGACTTCTACAAGGCTTGCACAAGTCCGATCTCGGAATGCTGTCAGAAGGTCTCGTCATCACGTCGAGCATGAATCTGCCATTGCCCGCTGCCGTCCAGCCTGGCGGTAAATTCGATGGCGCGACAGCAGACCGGGCAGTCCTCGATGAAGTCCTGGGCCTCCCCGGCGGTATCCATTTCCACGGACACGGTCTCGCCACAGTAGGGGCAGGCGAGCGTGGTGCTGGGCAGCTCGTACATCAG
>JAWWBS010000102.1 GCA_033720895.1 Gammaproteobacteria bacterium | reverse complement strand
GTACCCAGGTCGTCGGTGTACTGCAGGCCATCGCCGCCCGTGGCAAAGATCCGCCAGGTGTCACCCGGGCTGGCATCGACGCTGTAGACGAGCGCGAACGGAATATCGCCGCTGCTGATGACGTCGAAGGTCGCACCACTGTCGGCCGAATACAGCACGCTGCTTTGCTGGCCGACGATCACCTCGCCTGCATCACCGATGAAATCGATATCGAAGGCATATTCGAGGTCCTCGTAGACATTGCTCCAGCTGGCGCCGCCATCCGTGCTGCGCACGATCTTGCTCAGGGTGGAGGCGAGCAGGACGTCATCATTCACCGGATTGATTGCCGCAGCATAGCCCGACTCCGAACCCATCAACTCGAGCCCATCGACCGCCCTGGTCCAGCTGGTTCCGGCATTGTTGCTGATCTGCACACTGTGGTACTGGGTATTGAGCAGCACACGGTCACTGGTGGCACTGAGTGCGACACGGTTCGCAGCTACCTTGCGGATGCCGTTGTTCAGGTAGGTCCAGCTGCTGCCCGCATCCGTGGAAATCCGCACGCCGGACTTCTGGACGATTGCCAGGGTATCCGGCTGGTCGGGATGGGCCGCAAGATCGTAAATGGTGTCGTTGCCGTCATTGGCCGCGGTGCCCGCGACCCCCGGGGTGATCTCGTCCCAGGTGCTGCCGCCATCGGTGCTGCTGCTGATGAAAGCACGGCTGCTGCCGTTCAGGAGATACAGTCGGGAGAAATCGCTATTGGCAAACAGGCGAGTGGCCCAATCGGCGGTGAGCTTGGACCAGGTCGAACCACCATTCAGGGTTTCGTAGATGCCATCCATGCCACCGACGATGATGTGCTGGCTGTCGGCAGGATCAATGACCAGGTCCCGCGGCGACGTGGCATCGGTCGGGAATACCGACCAGGTCTGGCCGCCATCGACCGTCTTGTAGACATCGCCATGGAACTGGATGAACAGGTAGGCCGTCGATGGATCGTTCGGGTCCACCTTCAGGACCGACGGCGAGTCGGGGTAATCGATATCGCCCGTATAGAAGTTCTGGCCACCGTTGTGGGAGAACCGGAAGGTGTTGAAGCCCAGCAGGTAGATCGTGTTGCCGTCCGGCGACACGTACAACTCGTTGCCGTAGTCACCCGGTTCGAGGATTTCCGGGCTGGAACCAGGGGTGACATGGATGATCGTGTTGTCCTGCGTGACGTAATAGCCACCGGCAGTGAGCGGATCCAGCACGATGCCATTGGGTGAATTGATGGTGTTCAGGCCCTCGGCCTGCCACTTCGGGCTGTCCAGCGAGGTCTCCCAGGCATCCCAGGCTGCGGTCATGCGCAGCTTGTCGGTCGTGCCGGTGGTGTCGAAGACGATGGCGGTGGCGGTCACGCCCTTGGGCCCGATGGATGCCCACTCATCTTGCGCATTGCTGGAAAAGGAGAAAAGAAGCGTCGAAATGGCAAGGATTCCTGCCTTGGAGATGCCGCGGTACATGCAAAAGCCCCCTGTGCGATACCCGTAATCCTGCGGGTGAAATGCCCCAAAAAAATGACGGTTCACTTTGTATCACAAGGTGCTTGTTGTTGCGTAGCGCCAGACAGCATTTTTCGGACCTTGCCCGCCATTCGGCGCCTGGTCGACGACGAAATGGCGCAACACGGCCAAACCGGAAACATTTAATGGTAGAATCTCGCGTCCAAATCGCCCATTTTCCCCGATTTTCGAGGCAGACGATGAAATTCGACAAGATCCAGGTGCCTGAAGAAGGCAGCAAGATCACCGCAAATACCGACCATTCGATCAAAGTTCCCGACAATCCGATCATCCCGTTCATCACGGGCGACGGCATTGGCGTGGATGTGACACCGGTGATGCAGGACGTGCTGAATGCCGCTGTGGAAAAGGCCTATGGCGGCAAGCGCAAGATTGCCTGGATGGAGATCTACGCGGGCGAAAAGGCCGTGGAGCTCTATGGCGAGGACATCTACCTGCCGGAAGAGACCATGGAAGTCATGCGGGACTACATTGTCTCGATCAAGGGCCCGCTGGGCACACCGATCGGCGGCGGCATCCGCTCGCTGAACGTCGCCATTCGCCAGCAGCTGGACCTCTATGCCTGCGTGCGCCCGATCCAGTACTTCTCTGGCGTGTCGACACCGATGAAGGTCTCGGACCTCACCGACATGGTGATTTTCCGCGAGAATACCGAGGACATCTATGCCGGCATCGAATGGCCGGCCGGCTCCGAGGATGTCCAGAAGCTGATCCACTTCCTGCAGTCGCAGATGGACGTTTCGGGCATCCGTTTCCCGGCCAGCTCCGGCATCGGCATCAAGCCGGTCTCGAAGGAAGGCTCGCAGCGCCTGATTCGCAAGGCCATCCAGTACGCCATCGACAACGATCGCGTCTCGGTCACGCTTGTCCACAAGGGCAACATCATGAAGTTCACCGAGGGCGCCTTCCGCAACTGGGGCTATGCGCTTGCGAAGGAGGAATTCGGTGCGACCGAACTCGACGGCGGCCCCTGGTTGAAGTTCAAGAACCCGAAGACGGGCAACGACATCATCGTCAAGGACGTGATCGCGGACAACTTCCTGCAGCAGATCCTGCTGCGTCCGGAGGAGTACGACGTCATTGCCACGCTGAACCTTAACGGTGATTACATTTCGGACGCGCTGGCAGCGCAGGTGGGTGGCATCGGCATCGCGCCGGGCGGCAACATTGCCGATTCGGTCGCCGTCTTCGAAGCGACGCACGGCACGGCACCGGGATTTGCCGGAAAGGATCGCGTCAACCCGGGATCGCTGATACTCTCCGGCGAGATGATGTTGCGTTACCTGGGATGGACCGAAGCGGCCGACCTGGTCATCTCCGGAATGCAGAAAACCATTGGCGAGAAAACCATGACCTATGACCTGGCGCGACTGCGCGAGGCCATCCGGGCTCCGAAGCGGGAGCTGGCGGCGACCAAGAACGTCGAGGAAAAGATGGAAAAGCTGCTGCCGGGTGCGACCCTGGTGGGTACCAAGGGCTTTGGCGAGGCCATCATCAAGAACATGTAGGCCAACAACATGCGAGCCGGCGAAGATCGGCGCTGCATGGCAGGGAAGGGGTGAGGTTAGGAAGTCATGCTGAAGGTTCTTCTTGTTGACGATCACAAGCTGATTCGTGTCGGCCTGCGCCAGATCATCGAAGCCAATGCGGATTTCGAGGTGGTGGGCGAAGCCGAGTCCGGGCAGGACGGCCTGGAAAAGGCGCGTGATCTCAAGCCGGATGTGGTGGTCATGGACATCAACATGCCTGGCATGAACGGCATCGAGGCCACGCGCCGCATTGCCCGTCTGGACCCGCGACCGCGCATCCTGATCGTTTCCGTTTTGTCCAGGGATCCGGTACCCAGCCGCCTGCTGGAAGCGGGTGCCGATGGCTACCTCAGCAAGGACACCGCTGCCGACGAAATCCTCACCGCGCTGAAGATGGTGAAGCTTGGCAAACGCTACCTTTCAGCCGATCTCGCTCGCCAGATGGCGCTCAGCCAGTTCGATGGCGATTCACCGCTGGACCAGCTCTCCGATCGCGAAATGGAAGTGCTGCTGATGGTGACGGATGGCCAGTCCATCCAGGAGATCGCCGAGATCCTGCATGTCTCGCCCAAG
>JAWWBS010000101.1 GCA_033720895.1 Gammaproteobacteria bacterium | reverse complement strand
GAAGAAATCCTCAATGCCCTGGCGCGCACGCCGGACCTGTTGGTTGCCTCGCGTACCTCGAGCTTTGCGTTCAAGAACAGCGAAGAGCCTGTTGCCGACATCGCAAATGAATTGAACGTCGCGCATGTGCTGGAAGGCTCGGTGCGGCGCGCGGGTGATGCCATTCGCGTCACGGTGCAGTTGATCCGTGCCAGCGATGGCTTCCACCTCTGGTCGGAAAACATCGATGGCAGCGCGGACGACATCATCGACATCCAGGAAAAAGTCGCCAGCGAAATCGCACGCTCCCTGGAGACCGCCATGGATCCGGCCGAGCTCGAGAAGATGATGGATGTTGGCACGCGTTCGGTACGCGCCTATGAGCTTTACCTGCAGGGCATAGCGCTCCAGGACGAGATCATCCGCACCGGTGACATGCGCCTTATCCCCGAGCTGCTGGAAAAGATGGACGCCGCGCTGGAAGAAGATCCGGGCTTTTCGGATGTCCATGCCTACCAGGCATTCTTCTGGAAGGGGGCGGCGTCGTTCAACTGGAAAGTGGGACGTGACCTGCCGCTGACCTACAAGGAGCGGCAGCAGCGCGCGCTCGAGTCTTTTGAAAACGCGTCGCGCAACGCGCGTAACGCAGCAGAACGGGCTCGCTATGAATATCAAATCACCATTTTGCGTGGCAACTGGCGCGAGGGCCTGGAGATCCTCAAGGCTGTCGAGCCGGAGCGGCCGCAGGATTTCGACATGTGTGCGGACATCGCGGAAACGCATGACTGGCTGGGCGAGCGCGAGGCCGCGGTAGCGCAGGTGAAGCGTTGCCTGGAAATCGGCAAGGACAATCCCTCCGTCGACCTTGGCGCCATGACCGACCTTGCCTGGCAGTTCGGCGAGCTGGCCTGGGTCGAGGAGCTGTTCGCCGAAAGCCCCGGCAACACGACCTCGGATGTGGTCGAGGCCTACCAGTTCCAGCGCCTCTTGCTCTGGGTTGGCGACATCGAAGGTGCCGCCCAGCAACTACTGCTCATTGAAAACGCCGCACCGGATTTTTCCAACTTGCCGAAACTTCGCCAGGCCTGTGCCGAGAGCCGGCTGGATGACGCCGAGCGCTTCTACCGCCAGTTGATCAATGACCGGGAGAGCAACTTCGCAGTCGGGGATCGCTGGCTGGCGCACGACCTGATGGGTCGCCCGGAGCAGGCATACCCGGAGATGCATGAGTACGCCACCGCCGAGAAGGCCGCCACCTTTGCCGATTTCCTGGTCTACCCGCAATTCGATCCGACGCTCTTCCCCGAGCTGATGAAACTCATTCGCCGCAACAACGGCACGGTGATCCCGCCTGTCGCTGTGCCTTTCGCCTGCCATGCGCGCGGTGAATACCCGGCTGACCTGGAGGGCAAGGCTTCATGAGTTTTTTGAAAGAACTTCGAGAGCGCAATGTCGTCAAGGTCGGCGTGATCTATGTCGTCACGGCCTGGGTGCTGGTGCAGGTGGCCTCGATTGCCTTGCCGACCTTCGAAGCGCCGGATTGGGTGCTGAAGGTATTCATCTTTTTCATGCTGCTGGGTTTCCCCGTTGCGCTGATCATGGCCTGGGCGCTGGAACTGACGCCGGAAGGCATCAAGCGTGCCGAGAGTTCGGTGGGCGAAAAACGCATGTGGACGATAACCGGTTTGCTGTTTGTTGCGGCGATTGCCTGGTTTGAACTGGCGCCGACCAGTGAGGCGCCCGCAGTACAGCAGACCGTTGCTTCGGAATCGGCGTCCGGTGAATCTGCCGAGTTGGTTTCCGAGGCCGATCCGAAATCGATTGCCGTGCTGCCCTTTGCCGACTTTTCGTCGGATCGTGATTTCGAATGGTTCACCGACGGCCTGACGGAAGAAATCCTGAATGCGCTCGCACGCACGCCCGACCTGCTGGTCGCGTCGCGCACCTCGAGTTTTGCCTACAAGGGCAGCGACCAGCCAATCGCCGATATTGCGCAAGAGCTGAACGTCGCGCATGTACTGGAAGGGTCGGTACGCCGCGCCGGGGACACCATCCGCGTCACGGTGCAGCTGATCCGTGCCAGCGATGGCTTCCACCTCTGGTCCGAAAACATCGATGGCAGTGCAGACGACGTCATCAACATCCAGGAAACGGTGGCCAGCGAAATCGCTCGCTCGCTGGAAACCGCGATGGACCCCGAAGAGCTCGAAAAGATGATGGAGACCGGCACGCGCTCGGTGCGGGCTTACGAGCTGTACCTGCAGGCGCTTGCCTTGCGCGACGAAATGATACGTACCGGCGAGCTGTCACTGCGTGACGAGATGTTCGAAAAGGTCCAGGCCGCGCTGGAAGAAGATCCAGGCTTTGCCGATGCGCACGCATCGCTCGCCAACCTCTGGAGAGGAAAAGCCTCCTTCAACCAGAAGTCCAACACCGGGCAGGTGGATTCCTTCGAGACATCCATGCAGCGCGCGATGGCGGCTTACGAAAATGCCATTCATCATGCGCGCAACGACGTGGATCGCAAGCGTTTCGAATACGAGTTGGCGCGGCTGCGTGGCGACTGGCGGGCAGCACTCCAGGTGTTGCAGGAAGCCGAAGGGATGCAGCCGAAGGATTTCCACATCTGCCACGACATCGCCAAGATGCATGATTTGCTGGGTAACAAGGAAGCCTCCTGGCAGAAGATGGCCGGTTGCGTCGACATGGCCCGGGACAATCCGGCCGTGGAGCTGGAAGAGCTGGCCGATCTCGTCTGGCAATTCGGCGATCCGACATCATCGCTCGAATTCTTCGAAGCAGGGGATGCCGGCAGGACCACGGACGTGATTTCCGCATACAGCTACCAGCGCGCCATGCTTTGGGCGGAAGAAATCGAGCGGGCGGCGCAGTACCTGCTGGTTGTGAACGACGCCACGCCGACCTTTGCCTTGCTTCCCAAATTGCGCCAGGCCTGTGCCGAGGGCCGCCTGGACGATGCCGAAGGTTTTTATCAAGAGCTCGTTGATGACGAGGACAACAGCTTCCTGGCGGGTGATCGATGGCTGGCGCACAGCCTGATGGGCCGCCCGGAAAAGGCCTGGCCCGAGTTCCGGGAATACGATACCCCGAGCAGGGCCGCGACCTTTGCCAATTTCCTGCTGTACCCGCAGTTCGACCCGACACCGTTTCCCGAGCTGATGAAATTGATCCGCAAGAATGGAGGCAGCGTCATTCCCGCCGTGGATGAACCCTTTGCTTGCTACCCGCGCGGTGGCTACCCGGGTGATGCCAAGGGGGCGGGTGCATGAGCTTCTTCAAGGAACTCAAGGAGCGCAATGTCGTCAAGGTCGCGGCAATCTATGTCGTGACCGGCTGGCTGTTGGTGCAGGTGGCCACGGCCGTGTTCCCGATCTTCGGCATTCCGGACTGGGCCGGGCGGCTGGTGGTGTTGCTGATCGCCCTGGGTTTCCCGATTGCCTTGATCATGGCCTGGGCATTGGAACTGACGCCGGAAGGCATCAAGCGCGCCGAATCCTCGGCGGGCGAAAAGCGCATGTGGGCGATTGCCATTGCGCTGGCCGTGGCGACCATTGCCTGGTTCGAGTTGGGCGGCAGTGCTTCATCCACGGCCAGCGGTGTGCACGCCAATGTCGATGACAAGTCGATTGCCGTGCTGCCTTTTGCCGATCTTTCCGTCGAAGGCGACCAGGTGTACTTCGGTGATGGCATGGCCGAGGAGATCCTCAACCTGCTGGCCAAGAACCCCGAGCTTCGCGTTGCCGGCCGTACCTCATCCTTCAAGTTCCGTGGTGAGGAAACCGACCTGCGTAACATCGGCGATGCACTGAACGTGGCGCACGTGCTGGAAGGTTCGGTGCGCAAGGCCGGATTGCAGGTGCGCGTCACCGCACAGCTGATCGACACCGAGTCCGGTTTCCATCTCTGGTCGGAAACCTACGACACCCAGCTGGACAACATCTTCGAAGTGCAGGATCGCATCAGTGCGTCGATTGTCGAGGCGCTCGAGGCCACCATTGCCGGCGACACCAAGGTGACGCGTGAAGCGCCG
>JAWWBS010000100.1 GCA_033720895.1 Gammaproteobacteria bacterium | reverse complement strand
TGCTGGTCAAGGTGCCGGGTCTCGGCACCAGCCGCGTCATGCTGCTCGGCCTCGGCAAGGAAGCGGACCTCGATTCGCTGACACTGCAGAAAGCCGTGAAGTCCGCTGCCAGCCAGCTGGTCGGCACCGACATCAAGCACGCCACCTTCGCGCTGGAAGATGCGGCGAAGAAACTCGACCCGCTCGCTGCCCTGCGCGACACCGTGCTGGCCGTATCCTATGGCAGCTATCGTTTCGAACACTGCAAGACCGTCGCCAAGGCGAAGAAGAAGATCGCCCTGAACAAGGTGAGCTTCGTCGCCGAAGGAAAGAGCGCTGCCAAGCGCAAGACCGCAGTGAAGAACGCGGCGGCCGTTGCCAGCGGCGTGGAATTCACCCGCGACCTCGGCAACCTGCCGGGCAACATCTGCACCCCGACCTACCTCGCCAACGAAGCCAAGAAGCTGGCCAAGGAACACGCCAAGCTGAAGGTCACCGTGCTGGACGAGAAGAAGATGAAGGAACTCAAGATGGGTTCGCTGCTGTCCGTCTCGCGCGGTTCGCGCCAGCCGGCCAAGCTGATCATTTTCGAATGGAAGGGTGGCAAGGCCGGTGACAAGCCGAACGCCATCGTCGGCAAGGGCCTGACCTTCGACGCTGGCGGCATCTCCCTGAAGCCGGCCCCGGCCATGGACGAGATGAAGTACGACATGTGCGGTGGCGCCAGCGTCTTCGGCGCCATGAAGGCCGTTTGCGAAATGGGCCTGAACAAGAATGTCGTCGGTGTCGTGCCCGCCTCCGAGAATCTCCCGGACGGCGACGCCAACAAGCCGGGCGACATCGTCACCTCGATGTCCGGCCAGACCATCGAAATCCTCAACACGGATGCCGAAGGTCGCCTGATTCTCTGTGACGCCCTGACCTACACCGAGCGCTTCAAGCCGAAGACCGTGATCGACATTGCCACCCTGACCGGTGCCTGCGTGGTCGCCCTCGGCTCGCATGCCTCCGGCCTGATGGGCAACGACGACAAGCTGATCGAGAAGATCAAGAAGGCCGCCGACGATTCCTCGGATCGCGTCTGGCAGCTGCCGCTGTGGTCGGATTACGATCGCCAGCTGGATTCGCCCTTCGCCGACATGCAGAACATCGGTGGCAAGGAAGCCGGCAGCATTACCGCGGGCTGCTTCCTCGCGCGTTTCACCAGGAAGTTCAAGTGGGCGCATCTGGATGTGGCTGGCACGGCCTGGGGCTCGGGCGCCGAGAAGTCGGCTTCCGGTCGTCCGGTGCCGCTGCTCGTGCAGTACCTGATGGACAATTGATCCGGACCTCGCTGACGTGACCGAGATCGATTTCTACGTGCTTGAAGGCGCTGCTCCCGGCAAACGGGAGCAGTTTGCCTGCAAGCTCGTGGACAAGGTGCATTCCCTCGGCCACGACATCTTCATACACACCGACAACAGCGCCGTCGCGAATTCGATCAACGAGCTGCTCTGGACCTTTCGCGACGACAGCTTCATCCCGCATGGCCTCGCCGGCGAGGAAACGGATGCGAAGGTCATCATCGGCAGCGGGCAGGCACCCGCCAGCCCACCGCACCTGCTGATCAACCTTTCGCGCGAAGTGCCGGAGTTCTTCAGCCAGTTCGAACGCGTTGCCGAAGTGCTGGATGACAGCGAAGAAGAACGCGAGGCCGGACGCGAGCGCTTTCGTTACTACCGCGACCGCGGCTATGATCTGAAGACGCACAAGCTGAAGTAGCCACCAGAGAGCAATCAACATGGCCGGCAAGAAGCAAGACAGCAACATCGCGGACCTCGCCGCCCGGCTGGCCAGCGATGAGCCGGAAGCATCGACCTCGGACCAGGATATCGAGATCCCCGAGCTGGATGATGTCGTCAAGCCGGTGAAAGCCGAGCCCAAGCCCCCGCCGAATTTCGACCTGTTTGCCGACGCCGGCATCGACCGCGAGCAGTTGAAGGCCGAAATCCGCCAGGCGCTGGAGACCGAGATCGACGCCGTGATGGCCGACCTCAAGCAGGCACTGGCCACCGCCCTCCAGGCCAGCCTCGAGGCCCGGGTGCAGAAAGAGCTGCCCGCGCTGCTGGACCGGATCTTCGACCAGATCGTTGCCCGTCGCCATAAATAAGCCATAAATAAGCCAGAAATAAGCCCGCTCCACCCCGGATTTCTCCCCTCCAGCCCGCTGCCGGCGGCAGCATCCGCCGGTTTCGTTCGGTATACTTGCCCGCTTCGAGTCGGCTCATAAGGGTCGGCAACCCGTGAAAACAACGCAGCAAACGACCCGGACAGCATGGACAAGACCTACGAACCCTCCGCCATCGAGCAGCGCTGGTACGACACCTGGGAAAAAGACGGCCATTTCGCCCCCTCCGGCGAGGGCACGCCGTATTCGATCCTGATCCCGCCGCCGAATGTCACCGGCACGCTGCACATGGGCCATGCCTTCCAGCACACCCTGCAGGACGCGCTGATCCGCTATCACCGCATGCAGGGCGACGACACCCTCTGGGAACCGGGCACCGACCATGCCGGCATTGCCACGCAGATGGTTGTCGAGCGCCAATTGAATGCCGAGGGCAAGACGCGCCACGACCTGGGCCGCGAGAAGTTTGTCGAGAAGGTCTGGGAATGGAAGAAGTTCTCCGGCGACACCATCACCCGCCAGATGCGCCGCCTCGGTGACTCCACGGACTGGAACCGCGAATGGTTCACCATGGACCCGACCATTTCGAATGCCGTGCTCGAGACCTTCGAGCGCCTGTACGACGAAGGCATCATCTACCGCCGCAAGCGCCTGGTGAACTGGGATCCGGTGCTGCACACCGCGCTGTCCGATCTCGAGGTGCTGTCCGAGGAAGAACAGGGCCATCTCTGGCACCTGGAATACCCGCTGTCCGATGGCTCCGGCAAGGTCACCGTCGCGACGACCCGTCCGGAAACCATGCTGGGCGACACCGCCGTGGCCGTGCACCCGGAAGACGAGCGTTACCAGCAGCTCATCGGCAAGACGATCACGCTGCCGTTGACCGGCCGCGAGATCCCGGTCATTGCCGATGACTATGTCGATCCGGAATTCGGTTCCGGTTGCGTGAAGATCACGCCGGCGCATGACTTCAATGACTACGAAATCGGCCAGCGGCACTCCCTTCCGATGATCAACATCTTCAACGAGTCCGCCGAGATCAATAACAACGCGCCGGAAAAATACCGTGGCCTGTCCAGCAAGGAAGCACGCAAGGTCGTGCTCGCCGACCTCGAAGCCGAGGGCGCGCTGCTGAAGACCGACAAGCACAAACTCATGGTACCGCGCGGCGACCGCTCGAATGCCGTGGTCGAGCCCTACCTCACCGACCAGTGGTATATGAAGATGGAAGGCCTCGCTGCGCCGGCCATCAAGGCCGTCGAAGATGGCGACATCAAGTTCGTGCCGGAGAACTGGTCCAAGACCTACTTCAACTGGCTGAACGACATCCAGGATTGGTGTATCTCGCGCCAGCTCTGGTGGGGTCACCGCATCCCGGCCTGGTACGACAAGGATGGCAACATCTACGTCGGCAAGGACGAAGCGCATGTGCGCGAGAAGTATTCGCTGGCTGCCGACCTGGACCTGAAGCAGGACACCGACGTCCTCGACACCTGGTACAGCGCCGCGCTGCTGCCGTTCGCGACTCTAGGCTGGCCCGAGAAAACGGAAGACCTGGAGAAGTTCCTGCCGAGCAACGTGCTGGTCACGGGCTTCGACATCATCTTCTTCTGGGTTGCGCGCATGATCATGATGACCATGAAGTTCACCAACCAGGTGCCCTTCAAGGAAATCTACATCACCGGCCTGATCCGCGATGAAAACGGCCAGAAGATGTCCAAGTCCAAGGGCAACATCATCGATCCGATCGACCTCATCGACGGCATCGATCTCGAACCGCTGGTCGAGAAGCGCACCTTCGGCATGATGCAGCCACAGCTGAAAGCCAAGGTCGAGAAAGCCACGCGCAAGACCTTCCCGGAAGGCATCCGCGCTTACGGCACCGATGCGCTGCGCTTCACCCTGACCGC
>JAWWBS010000099.1 GCA_033720895.1 Gammaproteobacteria bacterium | reverse complement strand
TCGAAAGTACCGAACAAGCGATCCCAGATGATGGCATTGCAGCTGAAGTTGGTATTGCTCTGTTCGAACACGGTGGAGTGATGCCGGCGGTGATGGCGCGCATTGGTCACGAAGAAGCTCAATACCGGTGTTTCGAGGTCGACATTCGCATGCACGACCAGGGCATTCACGCTGATCAGCACGGTCGCCATGGCAATGACATCCCGGTCGGCACCGAACAGCGCGCCCAGCAACAGGGCGGGCAATGCCAGGTAGACAATCTCGAAGGGATGGTTGGTGCCGGAATGCAGCGAGTGCAGCTTGCGATAGGAATGATGGAAGCCATGACCGCTGACCCGCCAGAACAGACCCGAGGCGTGGATGGCACGATGCAGCCAGTAGTAGATCAGCTCCGAGGCGAAGTAGAGCATCACGACCTGCAGGGCGACAGGCAGGCCGACCGGCCAGATCGCGAGCCCGAGGGAATCTCGCAGGCCTGCCAGCATGGGTGCCACCGAGGCGTCATAGAACTCGACCACCAGCAGGAATACAAAGGCCAGCCCGACAAAGACGCTGACCATCTCCGCCCGCTCCTTGCCGGTCTGCTTCCAGTCCGGGCGGGCGGGCATCAACCACTCCAGCAGCACCATGAACAAGGCCGTTGCCAGCAAGGCGATGCCCAGCGCGGCTTCGGCATCCGGCATCAGCAAGGCCAGCGCGAAAGATCCGCCTAGCACGAGCAGGTGCCCGGTTCGATAGATGATGGAACGTGCCGCCCGCAATGCTCCCTGCATGAACCTTCCCCCTTGAAGGATTTACACAACAGACTTGATGTTACTTTGCCAGCTTCGGCAGATCCCCGCTCAGGCCCATCGCCTTGCGAATCGCGGCATGCTTGAGCGGCGTGGCGCGATCGAAGAGTGCAAAGCCGGTGTTGCGAAGTTTCGCCAGCATGGTGTCATCGTTGGAAAACAGCTTCTTGAAGCCGTCCATGGTCCAGAGCGTGGCGAGATTGTCGCCCTTGCGCCAGCGTTCGTAGCGGCGCAGAACGCGCAAGCTGCCGATGTCCTTGCCGGCCCGGCGAGCCTCGCCCAGCACTTCCGCCAGGGAGGCAGCATCCAGGAAACCCAGGTTCGCGCCCTGGCCGGCCAGCGGATGCACGACATGTGCAGCGTCACCGATCAATGCCAGGCGCGGATCGACATAGCGCTCGGCATGCTGGCGACGCAGCGGAAACGCCGCACGCTTCGAAACGCTTTGCAGCTGCCCGAGCACGCCGTCCGACGCAGCGGTGAGTTCGGCCAGGAACGCGGCATCATCCAGCGCCAGCAAGCGCTCGGCATCACTTTCCGGCAATGACCAGACGATCGACACGGCGTGCTCGTCATCGAGCGGCAACAGCGCCAGCGGGCCACCCGGCAGGAAACGTTGTCGCGCCACTTCGCCATGCCCCTTCTCGCCGCGTACAACAGCCACCAGGCCACGCTGTTGGTATGCGGCACCGCTGACACCAATACCGAATTGCTCGCGTGTGGCGGAGCCTGCGCCGTCTGCAGCGACCAGCAGCTTTGCTTGCAGCATCGTGCCGCTCTTGAGCGATACGGCAACTGAACTGGAACCCTTTTCGATCGACGTCACGGCATCTGGTGAAAAAATGCTCACTCGTTCGCTGTCGCGTTCCAGCACTTGCCACAGCGATGACTGCACCAGGGAGTTCTCGACAATGTGCCCGAGCGCCGGTTCGCCAAGATCTGCGGCCGAGAAATGCACCGCACCCTCGCCACCCGCATCCCAGACATGCATGTCACGGAACGGACCGAGGCGTTGGGCTTCGATCAGGGGCCAGGCACCGAGCCTTTCGAACATGGCTTGCGAGGCGCGTGACAGCGCCGAGACGCGCAGGTCGTATTCAGCGCCTTGCACATAGGGTTTCGGCGTTGCGGCATCGACAAGCGCCACTGAGAGCCCCTCACGCGCCGCTGCTGCCGCGAATGCAGCACCGACCATGCCGCCACCGATGACAATGACGTCGCGTTGTATGGCAGCAGGGGCGCTCACAGCTTCAAGCCTCGTGCCAGTCGCGGCAACTTGCCCGCCTTGCCCATGGCATGGCGCGCAAACTCGGTGCGCAGCCCCGGCAACAGGTCGAGCCCGAGCAAACCAAGCCCGCGCGCATGTGCCGCCGCCGAGAACGGCAGCATGAACAACCGGTTCAGCACATCGGTGAAGGTGACGACCTTGCGCTGGTCGGCGCGCCGCCAGTCGACGTAGGCGCGCAAGGCCGCGTTGGCATGCTCGCGGCTGCCAAGCGCGTCGCGCTGGTCGACCAGCACGTCAGCGAGCGTGGCGACATCGCGCAGGGAAAGATTGAAACCCTGGCCGGCAATCGGGTGCAGGCTGTGGGCCGCATTGCCAAGGATCACGGCGCGTTCACGCACCTGCTCCCCGGCCGTGATCAATGACAGGGGGTAGCTCGCCCGCTGGCCGACCTGGGTGAAACGACCGAGCCGCTTGCCGAATCGCTGCTGCACGCGCGCCAGGAAGGCCGCATCATCCAGCGCCAGCACCTCGTCGACCACATCCTCGTTCTCGACCAGCACCAGGGTCATGCGCTCGGCATCGAGCGGTAGCAGGGCCAGCGGCCCTGCCGGGGTGAAGCGTTCGTAGGCGACATGCTGGTGCGGACGTTCGGCCGCAATATTGCAGACGATCGCCGCCTGCGAATACGGCCACCTTCTTGCGGAGACCTCGAGCTTGTCGCGCAAGGCCGAATGCGCGCCGTCGGCGACGACCACGATGCGACTGCGCACCACGCGGTCCTTGCCGTCTTCCTGCAAGGTCACCTCGGCGTGCGTGTCATGGAAGGCAATGTCGCTGACCGACGCGGGTGCGCGCAGCTCGATGGCCGGATGATCCTGGATGGCCTTCATCAGCGCCGCGCCGACGACGCGGTTCGGTACCACGTAGCCGAGCGCCGGCTGGTTCTCTTCCTCGGCCGACAGCCGCGTGATGCCGAGGCGGCGTTGCTGCGAAACATGCACCTTGTGGATCGGGCAGGCAGCGGCTTCCATTCCCTCCCAGACACCCATGGTGTCGAGAATGCGCCGGCTGCCAAAGGAAATCGCCGTGGAGCGCTCGTCGAAGGAAGGCTGGCCGGCAGCACGGAAGGGTACGGCCTCGACCACCATGATCCTGAAGCCGGTGTCGCGCAGTGCCGCTGCGAGCGCCGCACCGACCAGGCCACCGCCGGCAACCAGGATGTCGCAATCGATGTCCGGGGAAGGGGCGCTGGCGGGGCTCATTTCAGGCTCGCTTGCGCTGCTTGCCGCCGGCCCGGCCCGACTGGACCAGTGCTTCGACGTCATCCGCGGTTCGGACCAGGTCCTTGCTCAGCACGTCAGCACCGTCCTTTGTCACCAGCACGTCGTCCTCGATGCGCACGGCAATGTCACGGTACTTGCGCGGCACGCCTTTCAGGCCGGACGGTAGGTAAAGGCCTGGCTCGACCGTCATCACCATGCCGGGCTCGAGTTCGCGCGGTTCTTCGCCGACGCGGTATTCGCCGACATCATGCACGTCGAGTCCCAGCCAGTGACCGGTCTTGTGCATGTAGTAGGGCTTGTAGGATTCATTCTTCACCAGGGTGGAAACGCGTCCCTTCAGGATGCCGAGATCGACCAGGCCCTGGGTGATGACCTTCACCGCCGCCTTGTGCGGCGCCGTCCAGCTGGCACCGGGCTCGATCGCCTCGATCGCCGCATCCTGGGCGGCCAGCACGATGTCGTACACCTCGCGCTGTGCCGGCGTGAAGTGTCCGTTGATCGGATAGGTGCGGGTGATGTCCGAGGCATAGCCGTCCAGTTCGCAGCCGGCATCGACCAGCAACAGGTCGCCGTCTTCCAGCATGTCCTTGTTCTCGACGTAGTGCAGGATGCAACCGTTCGGTCCGCCACCCACGATGCTCGGGTAGGCCGCGTGGCCACCGCTGCGGCGGAACTCGTAGGAGAGCTCGGCCTCGATCTCCCATTCCATCATGCCGGGCGTCACTGCACGCATGGCACGCTCGTGTGCCTTGACCGCAATCTTCGCCGCCTTGCGCATCATGGCGATTTCCTTGCGCGACTTGTACAGGCGCATGTCGTGCAGGAAGGG
>JAWWBS010000098.1 GCA_033720895.1 Gammaproteobacteria bacterium | reverse complement strand
CTGGTGCCGTTCATCCTGCTGACGCATGTCATCGAGATATGGGTCTTCACCGCGGGTTACCTGCTTGCCATGCAGCTCGGGCTCGGCACGCTGGCAGGCGACTTCAACAATACCTTGCAGGAGGTCGCGTACTTTTCCGCGGTGACCTATACAACCGTGGGCTTCGGCGATATCGTCCCGCAGGGTGATCTTCGCCTGCTGGTTGGCACCGAGGCACTGGCTGGACTGGTGCTGATCACCTGGTCCGCCTCATTCACGTTCATTGAAATGCAGCGCTTCTGGCGCGATTGACGAGGAGCTCATGCTCGGATTTCTTCCTTCGCCCATAAAGGGCGTACTGGCATCCACCCTGGTCATTGCCAATACCATCTTCTTCTTCATACCGGTATTGCTGGCCGCCATCCTCAAGCTCCTGGTGCCGCTGGCTGGGTGGCGCCGCTTCTGCCTGCGCCTGCTTACCTGGATGGCCGAACAGTGGATCATCGTCAACAAGCTGATCACGTCACTGACCCAGCGAATCGACTGGGAGATCGATCTGCCCGGCGATCTCGACTATCGCGGCAGCTACCTGGTGGTTGCCAACCACCAGAGCTGGGCCGATATCGTGGTGCTGCAGCACGTGTTTTCGAAAAGAATCCCGTTCCTGAAGTTCTTCCTGAAGAAGGAGCTGATCTGGGTACCGATGCTGGGCATTGCCTGGTGGGCCCTGGACCTGCCTTTCATGCGGCGCTATACCAAGGCCGAGCTCGAAGCGAAGCCGGAACTGCGGGGCAAGGACCTGGAGATAACCCGACGCGCGTGCGAGCGCTTCAAGGGCATGCCGGTCAGCATCATGAATTTTATCGAAGGCACTCGCTTCCGACCCGCCAAGCACGATGCTCAGCAATCACCTTATCGTCACCTGCTGAAGCCGAAGTCAGGTGGAATCGCCTTTGCATTGAATGCGATGGACGGTGCGATAAGCGAATTGCTCGACGTGACCATTGTCTACGAACCTCATCGCGCCGGCTTCTGGGATCTCCTGAGTGGTACGGTGACTCGTGTGCAGGTGGACGTGCAGCATCGGAAGATCCCGGAGCGCTTCCTGCATGGTGATTACCAGAATGATCCGGCGTGGCGCCAGGCTTTCCAGGACTGGATCACGGAGCTCTGGAAGGAAAAGGACGACCGTATCGAGCGCATGATGAACGAGGAGCTGGCGAAATGATGGCGCTGGCAGATGTGTGGGCCGAGTACCTGAAGTTCTTCGTCGGCCTGATTGCGATCCTGAATCCGATCGGAGTGATACCGATCTTCATCAATCTCACTCACGGTTACAGTGTCGAAGAGCGCAACCACACCGCCAAGCTGACCGGCTTGTCGGTCGGCGCGGTAATGCTGGTAGGGCTGATTGCCGGTGAATACATCCTCAACGTGTTCGGTATCAGCATCGCGAGCTTTCGGGTCGGTGGCGGCATCCTAATCCTGCTGATGGCCATTTCCATGATGAATGCCACGGTCAGCCCGGCACGCCAGACTTCCGAGGAGGCAAGGGAGGCCGTATTGAAGGAAAACGTCGCTGTCGTGCCGCTGGCCATTCCGCTGATCGCCGGGCCGGGCGCGATTTCGACGGTCATCGTCTACGCCAATCGTGCGGCCGAATACTCGCACCAGCTCATTCTCGGCGGCGGCATCATTGTCGTTGCCTTGCTGGTCTGGCTGATTTTCCGCATGGCGCAACCGCTGGCCAATCGCCTGGGTCGCACCGGCATCAACGTGGTCACCCGCATCATGGGCCTGATCATGGCAGCGATCGGTGTGGAATTCATGGCCAACGGGCTGAAGGGTCTGTTTCCGGTTCTTGCTGGATGATGGACCGGCTGACACACTGCAATCAACACACACTGGGGAGAAGGGGAGAAACAAATGGAAAACGGAAACAGCAATTCAATCAAGGACGTTGCACTGCCGCTATACAACGCCAAGTTCTGGATGCAGCTGGTCGGCGTGGTGCTGATCCTGCAGGCAGCGATGATCGTGCTGTCGACGCTGGGCATCGGCATCATCATCGCGTGGCTGCCGGGCTGGCTGGGCATCCTGTTGTTCCAGTCTGCCAGTCATATCGACAGGGCCTTCAACCTGGATGACCGCGAAGCTGCCATCCGCGCGATGGAAAAGCTCAAGACCTATTTCGTGATCCAGGGTGTCCTGTTCCTGCTGGGCGTCATTCTCAGCGTACTGGGCTTTGTCATGTTCGGTGCGATGTTTGCCGAAATGGCCAGCAACATGGGCGGCATGGGTGGTCTTTGATCAGCAACGCAGCCATGAAAAAAGCCGGCGCTTGCGCCGGCTTTTTTCATGATGGACGGAACCCCTTACAGCTTTTCCGCGCGCTCGATCGTAACCGGTTCGCTTGGCACGTTCTGGTGACCCGCCGTGGTGCCAGTCGGCATGCCGGAGATCTGGTCGACGACGTTTTCGCCCTCGACCACCTTGCCGAATACTGCATATCCGAAATCGCGGCTGCCGTGATCAAGAAAGACATTGTCTGCCACGTTGATGAAAAACTGGCTGGTAGCACTGTCGACGACCTGCGTGCGCGCCATGGCAATGGTGTAGGGATCGTTGGACAGGCCGTTGTCCGCTTCGTTCTTGATCGGCGCGCGGGTGTCTTTCTGTTGCATGTCGGGCGTGAAGCCGCCCGCCTGGATCATGAAGTCCGGAATCACACGATGGAAAATGGTGCCGTCGTAGAAATTGTCCTCGACATAAGCGAGAAAATTGGCAACGGTGATCGGCGCTTTCTCATCTTCCAGTTCGAGCGTGATGTCACCATGACTGGTGACGAGCTTAACCTTGGTACCCATGGCGCAGTCCTCGTGAGGTCGTTGGCTTTTCTGTCAGTAGAAGCATAGCAGGCCTGTCGCGACGACGACGACCAGGAAGATCGTTTCGGCAACCACCAGCAGCAGCGGCCGCCAGCCAAGTCCGAGCATTTCGCCGATCGACGCCTTCATGCCGATGGCTGCAATGGCAACCACGAGCAACAGGCTGGAAAGCTCGACCAGCAACGGCTGCAGAGGTCCGAGCCAGCCCAGGCTGTTGATGGTGACCAGTACCACGAAACCGACCAGGAACAATGGCAGCGGAGCCTTGCCGCCCAGGCTGCTCGTGCGCTGCGAGACCAGCAGGCTGACCAGCATGACAACCGGGGCCAGCATGGCGACGCGCATCAGCTTGATCAGCGTTGCGGCATCACCGGCGGGGTCCGAGACGAGATACCCGGCGCCGACAGCCTGGGGCACGTTGTGAATCGTGCCGCCGAGAAAGAGTCCGATGGCCTGCTGGTCCAGCGGCATCAGGCTGGCCAGCCACGGATAGAGCAGCATGGCCAGCGTGCTGATCGCAGTCACGGCAATGATGGTGAACAGCAGCTGTTTCTGGGAATCGTCACGCTGCGGAAGCACGGCCGCCAGTGCCATCGCCGCCGAGGCCCCGCAGATGGCCACCGCGCCGCCGCTGAGCACGCCGGCCACCCGGGACAGGCCGAAGCCCCGGGCCGCCAGCAAGCCGAACGCCAGCGTGAGGATGATGCCGGCGATGGCCAGCAGCAAGGGCAGCATGCCCAGCACCATGACCTGTTCGAATGAAATGCGGGCGCCAAGCAGCGCGACGCCGATTTTCAACAGCGTGTTTGCCGAGAAATCGATGCCCGTGCTGAAGCGGGGGTGGTCGGCCAGTCCGAACAGCACAAGCCCGAGCAGCAGTGCAAGCAGCAGCGCCGGCAGTGCCAGCCATGGCGAGAGCAGCAAGGCCACGGCCGTGATGAAAGCGCACAGTGCAAGCCCTGGCAGGCGGTGAAGAACGGCCTGCATTCAGAAACTCGCGAAGGAAAGGTAAAGGAGGTTTCCGGAGAGGATCAGGATGGGGATCCAGGTCAGCCCGGTACCTGTCCAGCGAGCAAAGCTGCGTCCGGCATACTGGCTCAGCCCGACCGCATGCAAGAGACGACCAGCGAGCAGTGCAATGCCGATGGCGTGCAGGAAGAATGCGGAGGCGTGATTGAGTTCGTTGAGCAGCAGCAACAGCAGGGCAACCGGAATGTATTCCACGAAATTGCCCTGCACGCGGATCATTCGTTCAAGCCGCCTTTCGCCGCCACTGCCGATGCCCACGCGGTAGCGCATTCGCCCCAGCGAGATGCGCGCACTCAGCACGATCAGCTTGATGCCGAAGAGGCCGGCATAGAGTGCAGTGATGGGTGTTTCCATGCGCGTG
>JAWWBS010000097.1 GCA_033720895.1 Gammaproteobacteria bacterium | reverse complement strand
GCGAAGCAGGGTGATTTCCTTGAAGCCGAGTCGTATTTTCGCGCGGTGATCGCCGAGCGCGGCCAGGCCTGATCGGAAGCTGGGGTCTCGAATGAAAACCAGAATGGTGTTTGTATTCCTGCTCGGTTCGCTACTCGGTGCAGCAGTGGCGGGTGGCATTGCCTGGCAGGGTTTTCACGAGAGAGCTGCGCGCAACCTGGCGAGCGAGATGGTCTACCAGGCGCGGATGCTGGAAGCGAATGACCTCGGCGCCCGCGAGCGCGAAGTCATTGTCGAGCGCATCCAGCTCACGAGCAAATCTTTGAACAGCGTCATGAATGGTTTGTTGGTCGAGCATCCGGATGCCGAGGCGATTGCGAGGGTCCGCACCCGCCTGGCAGCCGCAATGATGGCCGCCGGCATCAACCTGTCGCCCGCGACGGCAACTGAAGAAAACGAATAAGGATTCCAGCATGGCAAAGAACATTGACATCAAGGTTCCGGACATTGGCGATTTCGAAAACGTCGAAATCATCGACGTGCTGGTCAAGGCAGGGGACAAGGTCGAAGCCGAGTCACCGTTGATTACGCTTGAGACAGATAAAGCGGCCATGGATGTGCCAGCCCCGCAGGCAGGCACCATCACGTCCTTGAAAGTCGGCACCGGTGACAAGGTGTCCGAGGGCGACGTGATTGCCGTGCTGGAAGCCGATGCATCGGCCAGCAATGCGAAAGACGAGCCGGCCGACAAGAAAGCCAGCAAGCAAGCCGACAAGAAGGCAGAAAAGCCTGCGCCCAAGCCGGGCAGCTATTCGGGCAAGGCCGATGTGGAGTGCGAGGTTCTTGTGCTGGGCGCGGGCCCTGGCGGCTACACCGCCGCGTTCCGCGCTGCCGATCTCGGCAAGCAGGTTGTCATGGTCGAGCGCTGGTCCTCGCTGGGCGGTGTCTGCCTGAATGTAGGCTGCATCCCGTCCAAGGCACTGCTGCATGCCGCGAAGGTGATGGACGAAGCCGCACACATGTCGGATTACGGCATCGAGTTCGGCAAGCCCAAGATCAAGCTGCCGAAACTGGCGGAGTGGAAGAACTCGGTGGTCGGCAAGCTGACCGGCGGTCTCGCCAGCATGGCCAAGCAGCGCAAGGTGAGCGTGGTCAATGGCTATGGACGGTTCCTCGATGCGCATCACGTCGAAGTCGAGGGCCTTGTAGATGGCAAGGACGACAAGAAAATCGTGCGTTTCGAGCAGGCGATCATTGCGGCCGGTTCCGAACCGGTGAAGCTGCCGTTCGCGCCGGAAGACGAGCGCATCATGGATTCCACCGGTGCGCTGGAACTGAAGGACATTCCCGGCAAGTTGCTGGTGATTGGCGGCGGCATTATCGGTCTCGAGATGGCTTGCGTCTACGAAGCGCTGGGGTCGGAAGTCACCGTGGTCGAGCTGGCCGACGGCATCATGCCGGGCGCCGACAAGGACCTGGTGCGGCCCCTGCTGAAACGTATCAAGGATCGCTATGCGGCGATCATGACCGGCACCAAGGTGACGGCAATGAAGGCGCAGAAGAACGGCATCAAGGTGTCGTTCGACGGCAAGAACGCTCCCGACGGCGACCAGATCTTCGATCGCGTGCTGGTCGCGGTGGGTCGCGTGCCCAATGGTGGCAAGGTGGATGCCGACAAGGCGGGCGTGAATGTCAGTGATCGCGGTTTCATCGACGTCGACAAGCAGATGCGTACCAATGTCGATCATATCTTTGCCATTGGCGACCTCGTCGGCCAGCCCATGCTGGCACACAAGGCCACGCACGAAGCCAAGGTGGCGGCGGAAGTGGCTGCCGGCGAGAAGAGTTTCTTCGATGCCCGCGTGATTCCGTCGGTGGCCTACACCGATCCGGAAGTCGCCTGGGTCGGCGTGACCGAGGAGCAGGCCAAGGCCGACGGCCTCGATATCGAAACAGGCAAGTTCCCCTGGGCCGCGTCCGGTCGTTCCCTGGCGCAGGGACGGGATGATGGCTTCACCAAGCTGGTGTTCGACAGGAAGACAGATCGTGTCATTGGTGGTGCGACGGTCGGCCCGAATGCCGGCGAGCTGATCGCCGAAATCTGCCTGGCCATCGAAATGGGCTGTGACGCGGCTGATATCGGCCTGACCATCCATCCGCACCCGACCCTGTCGGAATCGGTGGGGCTGTCGGCCGAAGCCTTCGAAGGCACGATTACCGATCTGTACATTCCCAAGCGCAAGAAGTAGCGCTGCGAACAAGACAATACCCGGAGCAAAACAGATGGAAGTCTTTACCCAGGATGTATCGGTCCGCTGGTCGGATCTCGATCCGAATGGCCATGTGCGCCATTCAGCTTTCTATGATTACGGCGCTGCCGCGCGTGTCGCCTTCCTGCAGAAGCATGGCTTCGGCATCGAGTGGATGATGAAGAACGGTGTCGGCCCGGTGCTGTTCCGCGAGGAAGCGAAGTTCATGCGCGAGCTGCACATGAGTGACGAGATCACCATCAACGTGTTGATCACCGGTCTCTCGGAAGATCATCGCAAATGGAACATGCGCCACGAGATCCGTCGTGGTGATGAGCTCTGCTGCGTACTGGACATGGATGGTGCCTGGATGGATACGCGGGCACGCAAGATCGCGCCGCCGCCGCAGGACCTGGTCGAGACCTTCGAGAGCCTGCCGCGCTCGGAAGACTTCCAGATGATCCTGCCGCGCAAGAAGTAAGCAGGATCCGGATACATGAAAAAGGCCACCTTGCGGTGGCCTTTTTCATGCGCTGAATCCTTGTCTCAGCGACGGAATCGCTTTGCGATCCAGTAGTCGGCGCTGACGTACTTGCCGCCGCCGATGAAAAACAGTGCCAGCAACATGACGAAGTAAGTGGCCGCCCATTCGATGCCGTTGTTGGAAACGACAATGCTGCCATGCTCCGTGAGCCACTCGTAGTTGCCATGTTCCTGCAGGATCGAGCGGGCCCGGTCGAGTCGGTCCATGGCTTCGCCGACGTCGGCACCTGCGAAGGGGCTCTTCGGATCGGCGACCGCCTGCCAGCCGTTGTGCCAGTGCGTGGTCACAGCAGCCACGAGCATGGTGACCATCAACGGAATGCTGGCCCAACGGGTTGCCAGGCCCAGCGCCAGGGCGATCGCGCCGCCGACTTCCGCAGCAGTGGCCAATGCCGCCATCAGGAAGGGAAAGGGCAGGCCGAGACCCCAGTCCGGGTTGCCGAACCATTCGACGATGTTCTCGAAGCCATTGACCTTGTTCATGCCGGCGACCCAGAAGACCGGGACCAGGTAGAGTCTCAATGCCAGTGGCCCGAGCCAGTCCACCGCGCGGGTGCCATCGAGCAGGTCCTGCGCCTTGTTGATGAGTGCGATCATTCTTTTTCCTTCATGAGAGTTTCCCGACTTGTTTCCTTGTTCCCAGCAGCACGTGTTCGCTGCGCAGGTCATCCAGCATCTTTTCGCCTGCCTTGACGACAGCCTCGGGATCCGGGTGACCGATTTCGCCAGCGACCTGGCGGAGAATGTCGGCGCCGTTCATTTCCTTGTCATCGTTTGTGTTCTCACCAATGACTTCCAGCAAGCGCGCCGTCAGGCCATTCAACACCGTGAATCCGACGGTGTCGTCAGGTTTGCGATAGACGACCACGAAGGTCGGCTGGTCTTCCGGCGTCTCCGGCTGGAAGCTCGGGGAGAGTCGATGGACCGGCCATTCGTACGCCAGCGGCCATGCCACGGAGGAAAGGACCGGGACTCCTTCCAGCATATTTCCGTCGGGGTCGACATTTTCCATCGCTTCATCGGGGGCGATGGACAAGGCCAGCTCCACCCATTCGTAATGGGCAAGTTCCAGCATGAAGCCTGGCCAGCTGCCGTCGTTCTCGAATTCCTCCTGCAGGAAGGCAAGAAATTCCTGTGGCACCTCGAGGAACAGGGGGGAATGTGACTGGTGATGCTCGAAGAATTGCCGAACCAGCACTCGCCAGCGATCTTCGCCGAGCAGTTCCGAGAGCACGGGGTAGGTGCCGGACAGCAGGCTCGCAATGCTGTTGAAGAAGAGATCGCTGTAGACCTTCATGCGTCGTGCTTCGATATCGGACGGCGCAGGGTGCTTGTCGGGATTGCGCAGGTGCGCGGCAAAAGCATATTGCTGCTGACGGAAGTCCTGCTTCGGTGTGTCAGCCATTGGCGACCTCCGCCTTGCGGTACGGTGCCTGGATGGCGTGAATGCGATCAACCTCGGTCAGCAGCTGGGGCAGCGGCGGAATGTTGAAATCGCGTTCCAGCAGGGTCGGGACAGGGCCGAAATGCGCATAGGCCGTGTCGAGCAGCTCCCAGACCGGATCGGAAACATCCGAACCATGGGTGTCGACCCGAAGATCCTCGGCTTCGACGTAATGTCCGGCCACGTGGAAATACACCACGCG
>JAWWBS010000096.1 GCA_033720895.1 Gammaproteobacteria bacterium | reverse complement strand
GAACTTCTCGGCCATCAAGGCGCTGTCGACCGAAGGCATCCAGCAGGGCCACATGACCCTGCACGCACGCACGGTAGCCATGGCTGCCGGTGCGACGCCGGAAATTTTCGATACCGTGATCGATCGCCTGATCGAGTCCGGTGAAATCAAGATCTGGAAGGCGCGCGAGATTGTCGAGGAAGTCCTTGGACAGTCGAAAGCGCCCGTTGCAACAGCCTCTGCCGAGCCAGAAAAGGCCAAGCGCGAAACCCTGGCCGCCGGTTACGGCAAGATCATCCTGTTCGGCGAGCATGCCGTCGTTTACGGCCGGCATGCGCTGGCCTTGCCCGTGCCGCTCGCGATCGAAGCCAAGATCGAAGATGCCAACCAAGGCGAGGGCGTGGAAATCATCGTACCGCGCTGGGGCATCGAGCAGCGCCTGCCGAAGCAGCCGGAAAAACGCCAGGCCTTCCAGAAGCAGTTCGGCCTGATTCTCGAAAGCCTGGGTCTCGATCACGAGGCCATGAAGATCGAAATCTTCCCGAACGTGCCGCGCGCGATGGGCCTCGGCGGTTCGGCGGCATTGGCGGTCGCGTTGATCCGTGCGCTGGACAAGCACTATGACCTGAAGCTTGCCGACGAGCGCGTGAACGAGCTCGCCTTCGAATGCGAAAAGGTTGCGCATGGCACGCCAAGCGGCATCGACAACACCATGGCGACCTTCGGCAAGCCATTGTTGTTCCGCAAGGGCAGCCCGGGCCTGCAGGAATTCCTGGAGCTGGAACAGCCGTTGACCTTCGTCATCGGCATGACCGGTGTCGAGTCGCTGACTCACAAGATGGTGACGCGCGTGCGCCAGCAATGGGAGCGCAACACCTCGCTGTACGAGCGCATCTTCAACGAAATCGATGCGCTGACCCTGCAGGGCGTAAAAGCCATTCGAGATAACGATCTCGAGCACCTGGGCGACCTGATGAATGTCTGCCAGGGCTTGCTGAACGCCTTGCAGGTGTCCAGCTGGGAAGTCGAAGAGCTGGTGCAGATTGCCCGCGACAACGGTGCGCTGGGCGCCAAGCTGACCGGTGCCGGCGGTGGCGGGGCGGTGATTGCGCTGTGTCCGGAGAATGCCGAAGAAGTGAAGTCCGCGATGATGCGGGCGGGTTACCAGGCCATGGAGGTTGTTGTTGGTGGCTGATCCAAATCCGCGTTACGAAACCGTTTCCTCCGAATCCGAAAACCTCATTCTGGTCGACGAGCACGACCAGGAGATCGGCTCGATCTCCAAGGCCGAGGCCCACGACGGCCACGGCACCCTGCATCGGGCCTTTTCCATTTTCCTGTTCAACTCCAAGGGCGAAGTCCTTCTGCAAAAGCGCAGCGCCGAAAAACGCCTCTGGGGTGGCTACTGGTCGAACACTTGCTGCTCGCATCCGCGCGTCGGCGAAACGCTGGACGTCGCAACGCAGCGCCGCCTGCAGGACGAGCTGGGCATCACCGCCGAGCTGGAGCACGTTTATCACTTCATTTACCAGGCCGACTTCGATGAAACCGGTGCCGAGCATGAGTTGTGTCACGTTTATGTCGGCAGGACCGACGAAGACCCGCAGCCTAATGCCGCCGAGATCGAAGACTGGCGCTGGATTGCTCCGGATGACTTGACGGCCGAAATGAAAGCCAACCGCCAGGCGTTTACGCCCTGGTTCAAGCTGGAATGGAAAAGGCTGGAAGACGAAGGGTTTGTCGTTCCATGACGAAGGCAAGCTGCTTGACGATCAGGATCGGGTATTGAGCATGTATTCCATGGAACTTGCATCCAGGGAGATTGGAAAGCGCGTAATTGTTTCCATCAGATTCGTGCGTACAGATGGTCAGGACGAATACTCCGGTTTCTGGGGTGTCATCAATTCCGTGCACGAGGAGGGGTTTCTCATCGAAGTTGAAGGCGGCACGAACGAGGAGTTCGAGATGCTACCGCCAGACATGGAGATTCTGGTTGCAGCGGAACACGAGGTGTACGAGTTCGGTGATGACCAACTTGTAGAGAATGTGGATTACGAAGTGCACCTGGTAGGTGCAGATGATATCGAAAGCCTGCAGTAATAAGATGCACACGCCTGAACAGAGAAAGCCCCGCCGAAGCGGGGCTTTCTAGTTGCTGCATCTGCTTCAGAAGCAGAGCGTGTTGGCGCCCTTCTTGATGCGCTCGAAGATCACGCTGGCGCCGTGGATGATGACACCGTCGATCAGCGAACCTTCATCGTAGCCGCGGGAGTTGGTGCAGGGCGGGCAGGCCCAGACATCACCCCCACGATCGATGAAGGCATGCATCAGGTCCTTCAGCGGTTCCATCGGCTGGACGTGCGTGTGCTCGAGGGCATTCTTGCGCACCAGGTCGATGGCGTTGCTGGTCAGGAACAGGCCGACGTTCATGCCGGCGGTCATGGCACCGTTGGCCAGGGTCAGGCCGACCGACGAGACTTCGTCGTTTGCGCCCTGGGTCATCACCACGATCATGTCGTACTCTTTGTTTGCTTCAGTCATTTTCGTATCCCCTTTGAGGTTTAAGTCTTTCAAACAAGCTGCGTTTCGTTTCAGCTTGGAAACCAGATTAGGGGCGAGAGGTGATTTCGTTGAGTGCAGGATGTGTAGCAATCGACTATCGATTTTGTAGTGCCAATAGCGGGCAAGTTGACTACATTTTATGTAGTTCACGTGAGCGGGGCGGGGGCGGATAATGGCGCCATACCAGGAAAAGCAAGACCAGGAAAAGAAGGCTTTTGGCGTGGAAGAAATCGAAGAAGCGTGTCCCATCATGGCGGCCTGCTCGGCCCTGTCCGAGCGCTGGACGCTGCAGATCGTGCGCGAAATGTTCATGGGCGCCACTCGTTTCTCGGAACTCGAAACCTATCTCCCGAAGATGTCGCCGACGCTGCTGAGCAAACGCCTGCGCTCGCTGGAAGAGCAGGGCATCGTTCTAAAGAAGAAACTCTCCGGCAAGAAGGGCTATGAATACCGCCTGACGCCGCAGGGACAGGCGCTGAAGCCCGTTCTTACCGAGATGGGTCGCTGGGGCATGGGCTGGGTGTTCGACACCATGGACCAGTACGAGCTCGACGCTGCCGTGCTGGTGCGGGATTTCGCCGTGGCCATGAAGCTGGACGAGCTGCCCAGTGGTGATGCCACCTTCCAGTTCATTGTCACCGGCGAGGATGCGGCCATTCGCCGTTATGTCATGGTGCGTGATGGCAGCACCGAGGTCTGCAACCAGGACCTGGGTTACGAAGCCGACGTCTACCTCACCGCCGACCTAAAGACCTATGGCCGTATCTGGTATGGCGAAGTGACGGTGGCCGATGCAGTGGAAAAGGGCATCCTGAAGGTCGTCGGCAATCGCGCCTACACGGATTGCGTCAGCCGCTGGCTGGGAACCAGCCAGTTCGCGGCCTGTAATCGGCACGGCAATTCCGCTGCAGACCAGGCATGAGCGGGCTAAAAACAAAAAAGAGTTGTTCTTTGTAACGAGAGTGCTACAGTTGTAGCGTACTTGTTACGGAGATCAGCAATGGCTGCCCAGGATACTTCCCGCCACGAGCTCGACATACTCAAGCTGCTCTGGCGTTACCAGCGCCTCAGCGCCCGCGAAATCCACGACCAACTGGCCGAGGAGCGCGGCTGGGCGTATTCAACCACCCGCACCGTGCTCGAGCGCATGGTGAAGAAGGGCCAGCTGCGCAAGCGCAGCTCCCACGGCCTGAATGTCTATGCCCCTGAGCTGGCCAAGGTGCCGACCCTGGCCGGCCTGGTGCGCGATTTCACTCGACGCTTGCTGGATGTCCGTCCTGCCAGTGCCATTCCGATGTTTGCCGAAAGCGACCTGCTGGACGAGCGCGAGCTCGCCGAGCTCGAGGCCTTGCTGGAAGCCGATGATGCCGCAGGGGATGACGATGCTTGAGCCAGTGAAGTCCGTGCTGCTGCTGACCTTGCTGACCGGCCTGGTCTGCCTGCTGATTCCCTTGCTTCGCAAGCACCTTGCCGCCGTAAACCTGGCGCACTTGCTGCGACAGCTGCTTGTTCTCCTTGCCGTTTCACCCTTGCTGGCGCTGGGTCTTCCGGAAGTCCTGCCGACACCGGCTGCGGAACACTTGCCGCGTCTCGTTGCGCCTGCTCTTGATCCATTGACACTGGACTGGGTGCTTGGTGCGTCTTCGGGTTCGCAAGACGGTACCCAGGGAAGCCTGGTGTGGGGCCTGCTTGCTCTATGGAGCCTTGGAGCTGCCGTCCTGGCCTCCCGTTTCTTATGGGCTTTCCGAAAATACCAGCGAATCGCCATGCAGGCCGAGCGCCTGGCTCCCGAAGAATTGCCCGTCGACCTGCCGGCGCATGTATCGGTCGCCGTATCCGAAGATGCACCGAATGCCTTTGCTATCGGTCGACGCCGACCAATCATCGTGATTCCGGCTCGCTGTATTACCGACCGCGATGACATGACCCTTGATGCCGAACTTGCCGCATTGTTGCTACATGAAGCAGCGCATGTGCAGCACGGCGATACGCTCTGGCTGCCACTTTGTCGACTAGCGCTTTGCCTGTGGTGGCCGGTAATTCCGATGTGGTTCCTGTATCGCGAACTTACCTTG
>JAWWBS010000095.1 GCA_033720895.1 Gammaproteobacteria bacterium | reverse complement strand
TTTGATGCTAAGCATTTGTTTCACTCTTCGATTTGAATTCGTTTAACCGACCGCGCCTTCCAGCGAGACGGCCATGAGATTCTGTGCCTCGACGGCAAACTCCATCGGCAGCTCCTTGAACACGTCCTTGCAGAAGCCGTTGACGATCATGTTGGTCGCGTCTTCTTCCGAGATGCCGCGCTGCATGAGATAGAACAGCTGCTCGTCGGAGATCTTCGAGGTGGTGGCCTCGTGTTCCAGGATGGCGTCCGGGTTGCGCGCTTCCACGTAGGGGAAGGTATGCGCGCCGCACTGGTCGCCAATCAGCAGTGAATCGCACTGCGTGTAGTTGCGCGCACCGGTTGCCTTCGGCGTGATGCGCACCAGGCCACGGTAGCTCTGGTCGCCATGGCCGGCCGAAATGCCCTTGGAAACGATCGTCGACTTGGTGTTCTTGCCGATGTGGATCATCTTGGTGCCGGTGTCGGCTTGCTGGTAGTTGTTGGTCAGCGCAACCGAATAGAACTCGCCGACCGAGTTGTCGCCACGCAGGATGCAGCTCGGGTATTTCCAGGTGACAGCCGAACCGGTCTCCACCTGTGTCCAGGTGATCTTGGAGTCGTCGCCACGACAATCGCCACGCTTGGTGACGAAGTTGTAGATGCCACCCTTGCCGTTCTCATCGCCGGGGTACCAGTTCTGTACGGTCGAGTACTTGATGGTCGCGCCTTTCTCCGCGACCAGCTCGACGACAGCCGCATGCAACTGGTTTTCATCGCGCATCGGCGCCGTGCAGCCTTCCAGGTAGGAAACATGCGCACCTTCGTCGGCAATGATCAGCGTGCGTTCGAACTGGCCGGTGTTGGCGGCGTTGATCCGGAAATAGGTCGACAGTTCCATCGGGCAACGCACGCCAGGCGGAATGTAGACGAAGGAGCCATCGGTAAAGACGGCCGAATTCAGTGTTGCAAAGAAGTTGTCGCGGTAGGGCACGACCGTGCCGAGATATTTCTCGACCAGCTCCGGATGTTCTTTCACCGCTTCCGAGAAGGAACAGAAGATCACGCCGGCTTCTGCCAGCTTGTCCTTGAAGGTGGTTGCGACCGAGACCGAATCGAACACCGCATCGACTGCGACACCGGCAAGCCGCGCGCGCTCGTGCAGCGGAACGCCCAGCTTGTCGTAGGTTTCCAGCAGCTTGGGATCCACCTCGTCCAGGCTTTGCGGCTTGTCCTTCTCCGACTTGGGCGCGGAGTAATAGGAAATCGACTGGTAGTCCGGCAACGGGAACTCCGGCTTCTGCCAGTGCGGTTCCTTCATCTCGAACCAGTGGCGCAATGCCTTGAGGCGGAACTCGAGCATGAACTCGGGCTCGCCCTTGATGGCCGAGATGTGGCGAATCACATCCTCGTCGAGTCCGGGCGGCAGGGTCTCGGATTCGATATCCGTACTCCAGCCGTGCTCGTACTCTTTCTTGAGATGCGCTTTGACTTCTGCATTGTCCGTGGACATCAGGATTCCACCTTGATTGGTATGTTCAGTGCGTTCAATTGCCGCTTGCCGAGCCTTACGGTCGGCGGTGTCAGCGATTCCGGTTCGGCCAGGTCGCGCAGCGAGACGTCTTTCAGTGCGTTGCGAATGGCGCCATTGATGCGCTGCCAGGACGAGCCAATATGGCAATGGCTTTCCAGGTCGCAGGCGCCATCGTCCTGCGAACAGGCCGTCAGGCCGACCGGGCCTTCGATGGCGTCAATGACGTCGACGGCACTGATCGCCTCGGGATCGCGAGCCAGGCTGTAACCGCCGTTGGCGCCGCGCTGGGAAACCAGCAGGCCGCCACGGGTCAGCAGCTTCAGCAGCTTGGAAACGGTCGGTGCGGCCACGCGGGTGGCTTCGGCGACATCGGCCGCGGTCAAAACGGCATCCGGCGTCCTGGCCATGTGGGCCAGCACGACAGTGCCGTAATCGGTCATTTTGCTGAGTCGCAACATGGCTTGATCCGTGCTCACGCCAGTAAAGAGGACTATTTTAGTCCTATTGGGGGCCAGGTTAAACCCCAGACCCGCTTTTTGCGCATGTACAGGCATGTCAGTACTTGGGAAGCTGCGGCCAGCGGAGTATGCTGCGCCCGCGAAAAGGGAGTCCCGATGACCCTACGAAAGCCACAAGACGAAACCCGCACAGGCGTGATGTATGCCTTGCTGTGCTATGGCCTGTGGGGCTTCACGCCGTTGTACTTCAAGGCGATCGATTACGTGCCAGCGCTGGAAATGCTGGCGCACCGGGTGGTCTGGTCGGCGGTCTTCCTTGCCATCCTGTTGTGGCTGAAAGGCCGCTTTCACGAGATCAGGCCGCTGGTCACGGATTTCTCCCAGCTACGCTGGCTGCTGGTCTCCTCCTTGCTGATCAGCGCCAACTGGGGCCTTTACATCTATACGGTCATGTCTGGCCAGATCCTGCAGGCCAGCCTCGGCTACTACATCAATCCGCTGGTTTCCGTGCTGCTGGGCATGCTGTTCCTGAAAGAAGGGCTGCGACCCGTGCAATGGCTGGCGGTGTTGCTGGCGGTGGGCGGCACGCTGAATCTTGCGATCAGTTACGGCGAAGTGCCCTGGCTGGCACTGGCGCTGGCCTTCAGCTTCGGGTTCTACGGCCTGGTCCGCAAGATGGCACCGGCCGGCCCGCTGGTTGGCCTGCTGGTCGAAACCCTGCTGGTGACCCCCATCGCCTTGCTCTACCTGGCGTGGCTCGCGGAGCAGGGCAGCGGCCTGTTCCTGGCGAAAGACACCTACACCGATGGCATGCTGCTGGCCGCGGCGTTCGTGACGGCCTTGCCGCTGCTGTGGTTCACCAACGGAGCGAAGCGCCTGCGACTGTCGACCATGGGCCTTTTCCAGTACATCGCCCCGACCATGCAGTTCCTGCTGGCTGTCTGGTTGTTCAAGGAGACCTTTACCGTGGCCCATGGGGTGACCTTTGTCCTGATCTGGTCGGCGCTGCTCATCTACACCGGCGATATCCTGCGCATGCAGGCCCGGTTGAGGCACGCCCCGGCGAGTGCCGCAAAATAGAGAATCCTTACAGGCAGTTCCTTCGCCCTTGGGTTAGAATCCCGGCCGGGAAAGCCTGGTGCCGTGAGCTTGCAGGCTTGAGGGAGTGACTTCGGGGGATTCAACAAGCTTCATGTCCACGGAAAACGTCTTTTTTGTCCTCGCAGGCTATCCGGTGCGCTGGCAGGAACTGGTCCTTGGCCTGGTCCTGCTGCTGGCGTTGCTGGTCGCGGGTTTCCGCTACTGGCGCTGGTACAGCAGCACGCCACAGCGCATTCGCCGTGCGCTGAAGGAAATCTCCCACGACATGATGGAAGATTTCTTCCTGGCTGATGGCCTTGGCGGTCACATTCATATCGACGTGTTGCTGCTTACCAATCGCGGTTTGCTGGTGCTGGACCTGAAGGATGTCGAGGGTGCGGTTTTCGGTGCCGACCACATGGACGAATGGGTGCTGATCGCGGGCAATCGTCGCCATGGCTTCCCCAATCCGCTGTATGCGCTGCATGACCGCATCGCCACGGTGCGCATGCATGCCAAGGATACCCATGCCGAAGGCTACGTCGTGTTCACCGAGTCGGCGCGATTCGAGAAAGGTGTGCCCTCCGAAACGGTCGTGCTTGACCACCTGGTCGAGACAGTAGGACCTGCCGGTGACGACTATCCGCAGGCGTTCTCGGACAGCTGGCGTGCCTTGCGCAACCTGGCCGAGCAGGCGCAGGAAGAAACCCGTCCCCCGGCATAAGCTGCACTTTGTCGACTACACTGGGGTTTCTTGTCGTCTCCGGAGCCTCCTCATGTACAAGCTTGCTGCTTTGTTTGCGCTGCTCTTCCTGGGTAGCGCATGTGCCACCCAGCCTGCAACGTCAGCCACCTCGCCGAGGGCCATAGCGTCCACTGCCTATGCCGATTTCGACAGGGGCGACATCGAAGCGGTGCTGGGCGTCATGTCGGAAGACCTGGTCTGGTACGAATCCGAAGGCCTGCCGCAGGGCGGGGTCTACCAGGGGCCGAAGGAAGTCATGGAGAATGTCTTTGCAACGCTGACTGGCTGGGCGTCCTACTCGGCGGTGCCGCAGATATACATCGAGGAAGGCAACATGGTGGCCGTGCGCGGCGAATACCGGGGCGTTCGTGCCGACACGGGCGCCGAACTGAAAGTCCCGTTCGTGCATATCTGGGTGATCGAGAATGGCGAGGTCGTGACCTTCTACCAGTTGACCGACACGGTTGTTTACAACGCCGTGATGCAGGCCGACTGACCGCCTGCTGATACTGGCTAGAAAAAACCCGCCTTTCGGCGGGTTTTTCATGAGCAGCTATTGTTTATGCAGCAGCCGCTTTTTCGTCGCGGTGATAGTGATCGTGGATCACGTTCGACACGCAGCAGGTCAGCTTCTTGGCCATCGGGATGTGCATGAACTCGTTCGGGCCATGCGCATTCGATTTCGGCCCCAGCAGGCCGGTGACGATGAACTGTGATTCCGGGAACTGCTCGGCCAGCATGCCCATGAAGGGAATGCTGCCGCCCATGCCGAAGTACACGACATCCTTGCCGAAGTACTCGTTCGACGCGGCGTTCATCGACTGGTCCAGCCACGGCGCGACTGCGGGAGCGTCCCAGCCGCTGGCGGCTGAATCGGCCTTGAAATCGGCCTTG
>JAWWBS010000094.1 GCA_033720895.1 Gammaproteobacteria bacterium | reverse complement strand
TCCGTGCCAAGTTCGCGTGCCTGGGCGACTTCCTCGCGCGTCAGGCTTTCCTTGTCGTCGACGCGCTCCTTGAAAGGCTTCCAGAATTCGCGCATCAGGGGCACCCAGTCCTTCTCGCCGCGAGAGACCTCATCGAGCTCGTCTTCGAGGCGCGCGGTGAACTCGTAGTCCACGTACTGGGTGAAATGATCGGTCAGGAACTTGTTGACGATGCGCGCCACGTCGGTCGGGATGAAACGTCTCGCATCCATCTCGACATATTCGCGGTTCTGCAGCGTGGTGATAATGGACGCGTAGGTCGACGGGCGACCGATGCCGTATTCCTCAAGTGCCTTGACCAGGCTGGCTTCCGAGAAGCGCGGTGGTGGCTCGGTGAAATGCTGAACGGTATCGATGTCCACGAACTTGATTTCGTCACCTTCGTTCAGTTCCGGCAACGTCTTGTCATCGTCGTCATCGGCCTTCTTGTCGTCGACGTCCTCGAGGTAGACGGCGATGAAGCCAGGCTTGACCAGTGTCGAACCGGTCGCACGGAACACGTTGCCCTCACCGGCGGCAATCTCGGCAGCGACGGTATCGTAGACAGCATGCACCATCTGACTGGCGACGGTGCGCTTCCAGATCAGTTCGTAAAGCTTCGCCTGGTCCGGCGTCATGAACTTGCGGATGTCCTCGGGCGTCAGCTTCACCGACGTCGGGCGAATGGCCTCGTGCGCTTCCTGCGCATTCTTGGACTTGGTCTTGTAGACGTTCGGTTCGTCCGGGACATTGTCCTTGCCGTAGCGCTCGCCAATGACCTCGCGAATCTCGTTCAGTGCATCCTGGGACAGGGTGACGGAGTCGGTACGCATGTAGGTGATCAGGCCGACGGTACCGTCTTCCGTTTCCACGCCTTCATACAGCTGCTGTGCCGTGCGCATGGTGCGGTTGGCGCCGAATCCCAGCTTGCGCGATGCTTCCTGCTGCAAGGTCGAGGTGGTGAAAGGTGCAGTCGGGTTGCGACGACGCTGTTTCTTCTCGACCTTGTTGATGACCAGTGTGTCGCCGGCAGCCTTGAGGGCGGATTCCGCCTTGCGCGCCGATTCTTCGTTCTCGAAGCTGAACTGTTCGACCTTCTCGTTCTCGAAGCGCCACAGCTTGCCCCCGAAGCCCGAGCCTTCCTTCTCGAACTTGCCTTCCAGCGTCCAGTACTCGCGCGGCACGAATTTCTCGATTTCTTCCTCGCGCTCGACAATCATCCGGAGCGCAGGGGACTGCACGCGCCCGGCCGACAGGCCGCGGCGGATCTTCTTCCAAAGCAGTGGCGAAAGATTGAAGCCGACGAGGTAATCCAGCGCGCGCCTGGCCTGCTGGGCGGCAACCAGGTCGTTGGACAGGGTGCGTGGGTGTTCGACCGCGTCCTTGATGGCGCGCTTGGTGATCTCGTGGAAGACGACGCGACGGACATCCTTGCCGTCCAGCACGCCCCGCTCCTTGAGCAGTTCGTACAGATGCCAGGAAATGGCCTCTCCCTCGCGATCGGGGTCAGTGGCGAGCATCAGCGTGTCCGCCTTCTTCATTTCCTTTTCGATCTTGTCGACATGCTTTTCGTTCCGCTCGATCACCTGGTACTTCATGTCGAAGTCGTGCTCGGGATCTACGGCACCTTCTTTCGGCACCAGGTCGCGAACATGTCCATAGGAAGCCAGCACCTTGAAATCCTTGCCCAGGTATTTCTCGATGGTCTTGGCCTTGGCCGGGGATTCTACAATGACGAGATTCTTGCTCATGGGTCCGGTGTGGCTTCCGTTTGGCGGCAACACGCACCCTCGCTGCTGCCAGCGAAGATGCGGTTCCCCTGAGTTCAGGTTGTGGAGCGAAAGGCCGTCAGTGGACGGCGCCGACCCGCTCCTCGAATACCAGATCCTCCATCCGGGCGAAGTTCTGTTCCTGCCCCGGCTGGTTGAAAAGGACCATCAGGATAATCCACTTGACCTGATCAATGTCAATTTCATCGGAATCCAGCGCCATGATTCGGTCGATAACCAGTTCTCTTTCCTGCTGGTTGAGTATCCCGACCTGTTCAAGGTAGATGAGAAAACCGCGGCATTCCGCATCCAGCCGCAGCATTTCTTCCCGGCTGAACACGCGCAGCGATTGCTCGGCGTGCAAGGACAGGCCCTTGGATGGATCTGCCCCGAGGCCTTCCAGCCAGCGGAAGGCCTTGCTTACTTCATGCCGGTCGAAGCCGGCTTCTTCCAGTTCGATACGGAGTGTTTCGCGGTCATGCTGTGGATCTGTTTCGTCTTCCAGGTAGTTGTCGAATAGGTACATGAGTACATCCAGCACGTTTTCTTTCATCTTGGCTACCTATCAGTTCACTCGGGCATAACGACCGCCGGGTGAGGCTTCCACTCTCCCCTGGAGCTCCAGGATCAGCAGCATGGAAGATATCACATCGGCTTTCAGCCCGGTTTGCGCGACGATCACGTCTACAGGTGTGGGGTCGAACCCCAGCGTTTGCAAGACGCGCTCATAATCCGGGTCGTTGCTGTCCTCCTCTTCAGCCTCGGGGGAAGTGATGGTGTCTGCCAGCTGCGTCGGCAGGCTGGCCAGGTTGCGGATATCTTCCAGCACGTCGGCAGCTGATTCCACCAGCTTGGCGCCGTCGCGTATCAGTCGATGGCAGCCACGTGCCAGCGGGTTGTGAATGGATCCCGGTATCGCGAAGACTTCGCGGCCCTGTTCGCTGGCCAGCCGGGCGGTGATCAGCGAGCCGCTGCGCTGGGCCGCCTCGACCACCAGGGTGCCCAGGCTCATGCCACTGATGATGCGGTTGCGGCGCGGGAAGTTCTCGGGGCGTGGCGAGGTGCCAGGCGGAAATTCCGAGATCATGAGGCCCTCGGCCACGATGCGCTCGCCCAGTTCCTTGTTGCTGGCAGGGTACAGGCGATCGAGTCCGGTGCCGCAGACGGCAATCGTGCCGCCACCGGCATCCAGCGCGCCAGCATGTGCGGCGGCATCGATGCCGCTGGCCAGGCCGCTGGTGATGACGAGCCCGGCGCGCGCCAGTGTTCCCGCAAAATCGGCTGCCGTCGCGGTGCCGCCTCGGGTCGGATTCCGGGATCCGACAATCGCCAGCTGGTAGTCCGTCAGCAGGCCGACATCGCCGCGCGCAAACAAGGCGATTGGCGGATGATCGATGCCCCGGAGAAACTCCGGATAGTCCTTTGATGTGGCCGGCACGAGTGTCGTGCCGCTGTCTTCCATCCACGCGATATCGGTGTCAACCCGCTCCCAGTCCGGGTTCTGCAGGGCATCACGCGTCTTTGGTGAGAGGTCGAACGGGGTGAGCTGGCGAGGATTCAGGGTGAAAAGGGCGCCAGGCGTGCCGAACTCGGCCAGCATTGCGTCAAGTGACGGCCACCCCAGTCCGGGCGTGCGGACCAGGGCGAGCCAGTGGCGCAGATCCTTCATGTGCCTCGGTGGCCCTCCCGGTAACACCCGCCATGGTCAGGCGACCTGGCGGGCTTTCTGGGTACCGCGCCGTCCTGGCGCGATCAGCAATTGTTCAGACCGAGTGTTTCAGGGATTGCGAACCATGTCCAGCGTGTGGATTTCCTTGGTCGAGGTCATGACCAGCGCAAAACTGACCTCGTTGAAGACTCGGAATACCAGTACCGAGCCCGCCTTTTCGGAAGGCAGGTCCACCGACCAGCTCAGCCGTCCCGCTACGTCATCGCTGACCTCTTCGCCCTGCTGGTAGACGTCCAGCACGTGGCCGATCTCGAGGCCGTCCGCCTCACCGCGGTTGAGGGTGACGATCTGGTAGCGGCCGACATTCGAGACACCATCGACTACGTCGATGATGTAGCCGTTGACCGATTTTTCGGGGGCATGCGGGATGATGTTGCTGTTGAAGTCATCTTCGTCGATCGGCAGCAGGCGGTCGCCCTTGGTCGACTCGCGCTTGCTGCGCTCGATGTAGACCGTGGCCGGATCACCCCAGCGCTTGGCCACGCCTTGGGCTACTTCCATGGCTTCCCAGCCGAGGAAGTCACCGGTTTCCGGGTCTTCGTATTCGTCGCCGATGCGCACGATATTGAAGCGCTCGGGCCCACCACTTTGCAGGCCGCGCACGTAGACGTGGTCGCCCGCGCCTGCCAGCAAGCGGCCGTCCTGGCCACGAAGGATGTAGGGAGCAGCCTCGTACTGGTCTTCCGTCACAATGTGCGGCTGGCTGAGGAATGCTCGAATGGCCTCGATCGGAATGGTTGGAATGGCCTGGTCGATCGGCGACGTGCGAATCTTCGGCGACAGGCGCTCGGTGCCCAGCGTGGTCATGTAGATTTCACCATCACGCTCGACACGCAGCTGCGGCTGATCGTCGTAATAAAAGAGTATGATCACGTCACCCGGGTAGATCAGGTGCGGATTGGCGATCTGAGGATTCACGAACCAGATTTCCGGCCAGAGCCAGGGATCTTCCAGGAACATCGAGGAGATGTCCCACAGCGTGTCGCCTTTCTTGACGGTGTAGCGCTCGGGAGCCCGCGGTGCCACGCGGACCTCTTTCGTGGGTTCGCTCTGCACGGGTGCCGGCTCGGCTGCCTGAGGAGCAGGCTGCATTGCCGGTTCGCTGGCGCAGCCGGCGGTCAGCAGCGAGAAGGCTGCCAGCAGGGCCAGCAGCAACAGCGTCCGCCCTTGAAAACGGGTATAATCCCCATAATTCATGGACTTGCTGGTAGTTTGCCGAACAGCGTTAGGTGACGTTGGCATCATTCTTCTGGCTCTCCGAGGCTGCGGGTCCGGTCAATCTGGCGGGTACCCCTTGTTTCCCTGAGCATGGTC
>JAWWBS010000093.1 GCA_033720895.1 Gammaproteobacteria bacterium | reverse complement strand
GGTTTTTCATTCGCAACGTGCGCTTACTTGTCCTGCACCAGGATCGCCTGCAGGCTCGCCACCTCGTCGGCAGCAAACAGCGTGTAGATACCACCGTCCGCCAGGTCCGGGCTGGCCGACAGCACGGTGGTGTTGCTGCCTGCAACCGCCACTCGGATGTTGGTCACGCCGGAGGGCATCAGGAGGTAGTTCGAGATCTCCTTGAACGGAATGTTCGGCACCTCGCGCACGCCATTGATGTAGACATCGACATTCGGAGCGTCTGGCGATGCATGCACCACGCGCAGCTTGGACTGGCCAGCACCGGGATCGGAAAGGTTGTCTGCCGAGGCAATGGTGCTGACGCTCGCTGCAAAATCGACCACCGACACCGTGTAGGACACGTCGGCCAGCGGATTGATGTCGCGGTCGATCAGCGTGGTGCTGGTACCCGTGAGGTTCACCTTCAGGTTCGACACCGAGGAGTCGCTCAGCTGGTAACCGGAGATCGTGCCGAAGGCGACATTGCTGAGCACCACGACGTCATCGATCAGCACATCGATATTCGGCGCATCCGGCGAGAGGTGTGCGACGCGCAGGGCAGCGCGCTGGTCCACCACGTGCAGGATGGGATCGGCCGCCTGCCCCGTCAGCAGTCCCAGCAGGATGGGCGAGACATCATCGTGCGGATGCTCGAGTGCAGCTGCGGTCACGATCGCGCCGTCATCCAGCGTCACCGCCTGCGAGCGGTACACCACGTTGGTCGTACCCGCCGCCGTCACGGTGAACTCGTACTCGCCCGCCGGGATTTCCAGGTAACCGGTGGCGTCAGTGAATGCCGCATTGCTGACGGCCGGCGTCAGCGTCGCAATGTCGGTGCCAGGCGCTGCCGCATAGACATCCACGGCTGGAGCAGCCGGGGCCATGTGGGCCACGCGCACCATGGCGTTGCCAGCGGCCGGGCCTGCGGTGGTGTCATCGAGCACGATCACTTCCAGGTTGGCCAGGGTGTTGGCGGCAATCGCCGTGTAGCGGGTATCAGCGGCCAGGTTCACGCCCAGGATATCCAGCAGGCTCGGCCCGTTGGCCGCCTTGATCCGGAGGTCGAAACCCACCGCCGGCACGGTCTTGTAGCTGGTACCGCTGAGGTAGTACTGGTTTTCCAGGAAGGCTTGCTGGTTGATCTCCAGGTCGACAGCAGGCGCATCCGGCGAGGCATGCAGGACACGCAGGTCGGCCGTCGCCATGCTGGAGCCGCTGCCGTCACCATCGAAACAACCGGCCAGGCCGAGCGGAAGAAGAAGGCTTGCGAGAAGGAGGAATTTGCGGGACATGATCGCCTCCGGGGTAGAGGTTGGGGATATCAGTATTCAACCAAGACCCCGACACTTTCAAGCATATTTCACCGAAAATGTGTACTAGTTCCAATAAGTTAGACAATTTTTCGCGCTACTTTTCCGGCGCAGGCTGTACAAGCGAAGCTTGCACGGACGCGCAATGATTCCCCAAATAAAGCCATTGCCGACTATCTTTTTTGGTACTTATGGCCTAATTTCTGGGTTAGATGGCCCATAGCTGGCGCGACCGCTGGTGGCCATTCAACAGAAGAACAATAAGAGAACGCGAGGGCAGGACCATGCACGTATTTGGCAAGCAACAACCACCGCGGCCACCCGGCCCGCCACTGGATGAACCAGCGAAGCCGGCGCTGTCGAGCACGCTGGATCAGCCGCAAGAGCTGGTCGCCGAAATCCAGCGACTCCTGCAGACCATCGAGACCATCACCGTCAGGAAGCTGCAGCAAGACGCGGCCTGCTCGGCGGAGGACAGCCAGGAAATCAGCATGCTGTTCGACATCGCCCATCGTCACCTGCACCGGCTGAACAACAAGCTGGACTGATCGCCACGGGCTCCGGTCACCCCTGCCGCGACGCGTAGCGCGCGTTCTCGCGATCGAATATGGCGCGAATCTTGTCACCATCCGAAGGTTGCTCTTCCATCGTTTCGGGATCCCACTGGCTGCGGGTGGTCCCGAAGAAATCGCCCCCGTAGATATGAATGCCGCCGGTGAACCTGGGCAATGGATTCGTCACCGAGTGCACCACGTCGACCGGCAACATGGCGGATTCCTTTACGAACAGCGAATCGGCCCCGACCGCGCGCATGCCCCGCTCCGTTTCCTGCCAGAAGAGGTTGTCCTCGCGGCCGGCATAAATCCCGATATTGGCCCACATCAAATGGCTGTGCGGCATCAGGTTCATCTGTGGCGTCCAGACCGCCGCAAAGATGGTCAGCGACTCGGATTTCAGCAACACGTTGAAACCTGCGGCACTCGGCTCGCCAAGCGCCTTGATCACGGCACCCGGTGTCGAGACCTGCCTGGCCAGCACCTCGTGCACGGCCGCCTGGGCATCGACCTCGCGATTGGCGGTGATGCAATCGTCGACAAAGCGTTCTATATCCATGCTGTTTCCTCCGGTGCGAATGGGGCGCTGCTGCCTGGCAATGGCAGGCAATGGCAAGAAGGACAGCGCGGCTAGCGCTGCAAGACCGCCGAGCAGGCGGCGACGCCCGGCATCGATTGGTGTTTTAAACGAGAATTTCATGCGTCCTCCGAGGCGACAGGCAACCTCGAAGTGACGGCGACTTGGCGTCCAGACCGATGGCCGGACAGGATCGTCCGGACGGAAAGCAACCTTGTGAGTATAGGCGGCGAACGCGAGGGCATTGTGCCGACTGCCCGGCAAGCCAGGCTGGACAGCCTGCCATGGACTGCTAATGCGGCTTGCGACCCGTAATGATGTGCGCCGGCGCAGTGAAGACGACTTCACCGTTCGCCGCCACGAAATCCCCCAGTGCTTCGCCCGCCGCCGCGAGAATGGCCTCGATCGTGTCGTCGTCGAGTATCACGCCCATCACCGGCAACCATCCGCGCAGGTCAGCCTCGACCATCGCCCGCACGCCGGGAAAATGTGCCCTGCCATGGTGCGTGGCGATATCGACATCGATGACGCCCGCCGCGTCGAACAGCTCCAGCAGCTCGGCCTTGTCACCGAGCACGAACGGCGCGCGCAGGGCATTCGCGGCGTCATCACCCGCCATGCGCTTCAGCAGCGCGACTTCTTCCGGGTAGGCCTCCGAGCGTTCCAGCGATTCCCACACCGCCACCGCCAGGCGCCCGCCCGGGCGCAGCACCCGCAGCATCTCGCGAATGGCCGCCACCCGATCACGAAAGAACATCAGCCCGAACTGGCTGACCACGGCATCGAAGGTCTTGTCGGCATAAGGCAGGACTTCGGCCAGGCCACGCTGCCAGTCGATCCGCGGTTCCAGCTTCGCGGCCACCGCCAGCATGCCCGGTGAGGCATCCAGCCCGGCCACTCGCTCGGGTTCGCCCGTCAACTCGGCAATGTGCCTCGCCAGCACACCGGTGCCACAGGCAACATCCAGCACGTGATCGCCCACCTCGACGCTGGCCGCCAGCGTCACGATCGGCGCGAACTGCTCGAACAAGGCGGGTACATGAAGGTCTTCGTAGGCCTTTGCTGCTGCGATGTCGGCATCGCTGGCCTGGATGGAATCGTTTGCCATGACACACCCCCCGGTTGTCATTGCACACAGTCAAAGCCTAGTTCATCGAGGGGATGGCCGTAGCCGCAATTCCAGCCACCTGGCGCCATGGCCGGCCCGGAGAACCGGACCGCCACCGTTCACAGCCTGCTCAGTTTTGCGTGACGCAGGTTTTCGCGATCAAACAGGGCACTGATGCGGTCGCCGTCGGAGACCTGTTCTTCCAACGTCTCGGGATCCCACTGGCTTCGGGTAGTCCCGAAGAAATCTCCGCCATAGGCGTGGATGGCGCCGGTGAATCGCAACAGCGGGTTGGTCACCGAATGCACGACATCATCCGGCAACATCACGGTATCGCGCTCGAACAGGCTATGCCCCCCGAATGCCCGCAGCCCCTGCTCCGTTTCTCGCCAATAGAGATTGTCCTCGCGACCGGTGTAAACGGCGATATTGGCCCACATGAGGTGGTTGTGCGGCATCAGGTTCATCTGGGGAGTCCAGGTCGTGCTGAAAATCGTCAGCGTGGGCGAGCGATGCAGCACGGCAAGACCGGCAACCACCGGCTCGCCCAGCGTCGCGATCACGGCGCGCGGTGCAGCGACGGCCCGCGCCATCACCTCGCGCACCGCAGCCTGGCCCTCGGTCTCCTGGTGTGCAGCAATGCAATCTTCGATAAAACGTTCGGTATCCATGCGATTCCTCCGAGGCGACAGGCAACCTCGGAAGGACGGCGACTTGGCGTCAATGTTTGTGCGCGACCAGATCGGCCTGCGCGAGAAGTGACTCTATAAGTGTAGGGGCCGCAAACCCTGCGGGGGAGCTGATTTGCCATTCATTTCAACACGTCAGGCCAGGCCGACCTGATCTATAGTAGGGCCTGGTTCCTGGCCAGGAGGCCCGCCCATGTTCCTGCACCGCATTGCCAATGCCCTGAGAAAACAGGACTGGACCACCGTCGCCATCGAATTCGTGATCGTGGTGGTCGGCGTGTTCATCGGTGTGCAGGTCTCCAACTGGAACGCCGACCAGCAGGAACTGCGCAATGCGGAGAGCTACCAGGCACGCATCATTGACGATGTCCGCACCGACATCGACACCCTCGACGGCCGCATCGCCTATTACCAGGCCGTCAACCAGCACCTCATGGCCACCATTGCCGCGCTGGACACCGACCAGCCCGACTTTGCCGAAAAGCTCGGCAAGGACTTCATCATCAACGCCTACCAGGGCACGCAGCTCTGGCAGTTCCGCGAATCCTCGGACACCTACACGGAGCTGATCGCCTCCGGCAAGATCCACCTCTTTGGCGACAGCGAGCTGCGTTCCGAAGTCGCGCAG
>JAWWBS010000092.1 GCA_033720895.1 Gammaproteobacteria bacterium | reverse complement strand
TACAACGTCGAGTCGGGCGAAACTCGCTCCATGCGTTCCAAGGAAGAAGCCAACGATTACCGCTACTTCCCGGATCCGGACCTGCTGCCGCTGGAAGTTACGCAGGAATTCCTGGAGGGCGTGAAGCAGACCCTGCCGGAACTGCCGGATGCCAAGAAGCACCGCTTCATGGAGCAGTTCGGCCTGTCGGCCTACGATGCGTCCGTGCTGACCACCTCGCGTGCCATGGGTGATTTCTACGAAGCCGTGGTCAAGGCGGTCGGCGAGAAGGAAGCCAAGCTGGCTGCCAACTGGACCATGGGTGAATTCTCCGGCGCCCTCAACAAGGACAGCGTCGAGATTGCCGATGCACCGGTTTCCGCCGAAGCGCTGGCGGGCCTGCTGAAGCGCATCGTCGACAACACCATTTCCGGCAAGATCGCCAAGGACGTGTTCGAAGCGATGTGGGCCGGCGAAGGCGATGCCGATGCCATTATCGACAAGAAGGGCCTGAAGCAGATCACCGATACCGGCGCGATCGAAGCGATCATCGATGAAGTGATCGCCGAGAACCCGTCGCAGGTCGAGGAATACAAGGGCGGCAAGGAAGCCTTGCTCGGTTTCTTCGTGGGACAGACCATGAAGAAGTCGAAGGGCAAGGCCAACCCGGGGCAGGTGAACAAGCTGCTGAAGGACAAGCTCGGTTGATATTCGCCATGCGGTTGTTGATCGTCCTGGCTGCCGGCAGTCTTCTGTCATGCGCAGGCAAGGGCGATCCAGCAACTCCGCCAGTTTCATCCATTGATAGTCGGAATATCGGCATGAGTGGCATCGGCGATGCATGCCTGACGTACAGCGATGCCGGCAATCTGTTAGGAGCAGCTGGTTTCCTGGTGCTCGAGGAGATACCCGGGGGTCGCGAACCGGTGCTGATCTTGAAGTGTGATGATGTTTACCTGCCTGGCAATCCCTCTACTGAATCAGCGATTGGCAAGTACGGCTATATTCGACTGGAGCCTGTTTCAGTGCTCGAAGCGGAAGAGGCTCGCTTGATCAAGTGCCTGGCTGAAATGACCAAGTCGCCTGATGACGATCGCAATCTTCCGATGCAGGTAAAATTGTCGTCTTGCCATGAAGTCATCTCGATCACGACCATTGATCGAATTCCCGTCAATCACGATGACCCGGATGCCACGCGAGTCATCATTGAAACCAATCCGATTTCACAATGAAACAGACCGACAGAGATTCCCTGCACCGTTTCCTGTTCGAGCAGATGCCCGTGCGCGGCGAGATCGTGCATCTCGATGCGTCCTGGCGTGCCGCGATGGAGCATGTGGATTACGCGCCGGCGGTGCGCGACCTGCTGGGCGATGCCATGGCGGCCAGCGTGCTGATGGCGTCGACGCTCAAGTTCAAGGGCGCGCTGACATTGCAGCTGCAGGGCGAGGGTGATCTCAAGCTGCTGGTTGTCCAGTGCGGCAGCGACCTCAACCTGCGTGGCCTTGCGAGGCTTGCCGACGAGGTCGACGGCTTGATGCTGGAGGACCAGCAATCCCGCATCGAAGGACGTGACATCAAGTCGCTGGCTGGCGACAAGGCGCGGCTGGTCATCACCATCGAGCAGGACGGCGAGGACGAGCGCTACCAGGGTATCGTGCCACTGGAAAAGGAAACGCTGGCCGAGTGCTTTGAAGACTACTTCCTGCGCTCGGAGCAGTTGCCGACCCGCATGTTCCTTGCTGCCAATGCGGAGACGGCAACCGGCATGCTGTTGCAGGTCATGCCGGGACATGAAGAAGACCAGGCCGCCTGGCAGCATGTCACCACGCTGGGCGAGACGATTACCGGTGAAGAGCTCGCCCGACTGGATGCGGAAACCATCCTGCATCGCCTGTATCACGAAGATGATGTGCGCCTCTTCGAGTCCGCACCGGTAGCATTTCGCTGTACCTGCTCGCGCGAGCGCATTGCCGACATGCTGAGGTCACTGGGCGAGAAGGAAATCGAGAGCATCCTTGCAGAGCAGGGCAGCATCGGGGTGAGTTGCGAGTTCTGTGCGCGGGAGTACCTGTTCGATGCAGTGGATGCCGCGGCGCTGTTCGTGGATTCGGTGACGGCGAGCGACAAGCAAAGCCACTGAATGTTCCAGCGGCGACGACTCAGCCGCTTTCGCGAATACCGATTTCGACAGGCAGTACCTCGTCATCCACCAGCACCCAGCCCGCCAGTTCCAGCACGCCTCGCGTTCCGAGCGACACCAGCAGGTGCAAGGTGCTCGAAAAGCCGCTCCGCTTCAGGTCGGCAGCGGCCGGGCGGACATTCGGTTCCGGGGACGAGAAGTAGACGGCAAAGATCTTTTCGCCGGCAATATCCATGTCATGCAGCGCGCGGTCGAGGCTGGCGCCGTCGAATTCAAAGCGCTTCCGGGTGGTGGATTCCTCGGGGCCGGCAACCGCCCAGGCACGCACGGGATCTTCGCCCTGCATGCCGATGACGCCACCGACGGGCGTCTCCGGGTGAAACTGTGCATGAGTCAGCAATTGCATGACCAGCTTGCGAGGCAGGATGACATTTTCTTGTTTCATGACGGGTCCGGTATCTATTTCTTGCGCGTAGCCGCAAAGCCACCTTCGAAACTGCCGATTTTCTTCCCGTCGCTGAAGACCTCGGCATGCAGCGTGCTGCGTGCCTTGCCATGGCGATCCAGTGAATCGACAAATCGGGCCATTTCTTCAGCCGATGGTAGCCGGCAGTGCGCTTCGAAGCCGGCAGCGGCCGGGCGCTGGAACTTCATGTGGCCTTCGTGAATCACGATGGCTGCATCCAGCTGGCGGGCATGCAACAGCAGCCAGATGACACTCCAGCCGGACAGCACCGCCAGCGAATTCAGCGAGCCGCCGAAGGCCGTTCCGATGTGGTTGCGATTCGGTTCCAGTGGTGCGACCAGGGAGAATGTTTCGTCGGTCAGTGCTCCGACCTTGACCTGCATGTGCGAAAGCAGCGGGATGGAATGGTCCAGGTAGGCCTGGAGCTCTTCCAGGGCCTGCGCAACGGGCAGGCGTTCGTCCAGCAGGGTCGTCGCTTTAGCCATTGTCTTCATCCGTATTGATGGCAGCCAGGGTCGGCGGGATTCGCTGGCTGCAGACGGGACAGTTCGGGTCCTTGCTGATGTTGGCAACCTTCCAGCTGCCGACCAGGGCATCGTAGCGATGCATCTGCCCGGCTACGGGCTCGCCGACACCGGTAATGATCTTGATGGCTTCGATCGCCATCAGGCTGCCTATCACTCCGACCACTGGCGCAAGAATGCCGTTGGAGCGACAGTTTTCCATGCCTTCGGCCGATTCGTCGTACAGGCAGGCGTAGCAGGGCGAGGCTTCCAGCTGCGGCTGGAACACCGTGAGATGGCCCTCGTAGCGAATGGCTGCGCCTGATACCAGCGGCACGCCAGCGCGCACGCAGGCTGCATTGATGGCAAATCGAGAGCCGAAATTGTCGGTGCCGTCCAGCACCACGTCGACGGCCTCGACTTCTTCCAGCAGTTCCTGTTCCGTCAGCCGGTCGTCGATGATGTAGACCGCGATGTCGGGATTGATGGCCAGCAACTTGTCGGCTGCCGATTCGACCTTGAGTTCACCGAGGTCGTCGGTGGAATGCGCGATCTGGCGTTGCAGGTTGGACAGGTCGACAACGTCGAAATCGCAGAGAATGATTTCGCCAACACCCGATGCTGCCAGGTACATGGCAGCCGGCGAGCCAAGACCGCCCATGCCAATGATCAGCGCGCGACCACGCGACAGGCGACGCTGGGCGTGCGGGCCGAAATCCGGCAGCGCCAGGTGGCGGCTGTAGCGCAGGTCGGGTGTGATGTCTCGCGTTGTCATGCTGCTGGCTCTGAATGCTCCTCAGCGGCGGCCGGGGCCTGTCGAATGCGGCACTGGAAAGCCCCGCCGAAAAACCGCATCCTAGCACGATACCGCATGACGAAAGGCCAGGGGGCGAAGTTGCAAATGGCAGATTCGAAGGCCGTGTTCAGGCCGTTGACAGAGTACCGGGAATTGCCGGAAGCCGAGATGAGAGCCAACGCAGAGGCTTTCCTGGCGCTGATGCGTCGTCGCCGCACGGTTCGCGACTTTTCTGATCGCCCGGTTCCCAGGGACATCATCGAGCAATGCATCCTGGCTGCTGGCACGGCACCGAACGGTGCCAACCTCCAGCCCTGGCATTTCGCCGTGGTCAGCGATCCGGAGGTCAAGCACAGCATCCGCGTCGAGGCAGAGAAGGAAGAGCACGAGTTCTACAGTCACCGCGCTTCGGAAGAGTGGCTGGAGGCGCTGCAACCCTTCGGTACCGACGAGCACAAGCCCTTCCTCGAAACGGCGCCCTATCTCGTGGCCGTGTTTTCACAGAAGTACGGCATGGATGCGGAGGGCAACAAGCACAAGCATTACTACCCGGTCGAGTCGACCGGCATTGCCACCGGGATGCTGATCACCGCGTTGCACCAGGCCGGGCTGGCCACGCTGACGCATACGCCAAGCCCGATGAAGTTCCTCAACGAGATTCTCGGACGGCCGGATTACGAACGGCCGTTCGTCCTGCTGGTGGTGGGCTACCCGGCCGGGGATGCCGAGGTGCCGGACATCAGCAAGAAGTCGCTCGACGAGATAGCGAGTTTCATCTGATGGTGTGCGCCGCATGGACATGAATCACGAATGGCCGGTCACCATGGCCTTGCTGACGGTCGGGCTGGTGATGCTGGCGGTATTCATCCATTACGAGGCTCTGAATTTCCTGTCACGCAACCTGCGCCGGATTTCGGAGGCGCCGCGGCCGAGAATCCTGGTACTGGTGCCGTTCATCCTGCTGACGCATGTCATCGAGATATGGGTCTTCACCGCGGGTTACCTGCTTGCCATGCAGCTCGGGCTCGGCACGCTGGCAGGCGACTTCAACAATACCTTGCAGGAGGTCGCGTACTTTTCCGCG
>JAWWBS010000091.1 GCA_033720895.1 Gammaproteobacteria bacterium | reverse complement strand
TGACGGCCTGGAACTGCCGAACTGCCGCATCACCAATGCCGTTAAATGCCTGCCGCCGCAAAACAAGCCGGTCGGGGGCGAGATCAACGAGTGCAATCATTTCCTGGCCGCAGAGCTGGAACATCTCGAACCGGGAAGCGTGGTGCTGGCGCTGGGCAAGATCGCGCATGACGCGGTGCTGAAGGCGAGGGGATTGAAGCTCTCAGCGGCGAAATTCGCGCATGCAGCCGAGCACGACCTCGGCCACTTCACGCTGCTGGATTCCTACCATTGCAGTCGCTACAACACGAATACCCGACGCCTCACGACCGAGATGTTCGATGCCGTGATGGGCAGGGCCCGCGAACTCGCAGGCTGACGCTCTCATTGGCACGGCCACTGGTTTATCCTCACACCCCATGACCGACCGCGATTCACAACACGCCCCCGCTTTCGACCGGGACTTCGACCTGGCTGCGTTCCTCAAGACGCTGACCCAGCACCCGGGCGTGTATCGCATGTTCGACGCCAAGGGCGACGTCATCTACGTCGGCAAGGCAAAGAACCTCAAGCGTCGCGTATCGAGCTATTTCCAGAAGACGGCAAAGGACGCCAAGACCATGGCGCTGGTCGCCGCGGTCGGCAAGGTGGATGTCACCGTCACCAACACGGAGACCGAGGCGCTGATCCTGGAAGCAAACCTGATCAAGCAGTTCCGGCCGCGCTACAACATCCTGTTGCGCGACGACAAAAGCTATCCCTACATCCATCTCAACGACCATGAATACCCGCGTATCAGTTTCTACCGTGGCGCACGGAAGAAGAAAGGGCAGTTCTTCGGTCCTTACCCTTCGGCTGGCGCCGTTCGCGACACGCTGAACATCCTGCAGAAACTGTTCCAGATCCGCCCCTGTCGTGATTCCTTTTTCGCCAACCGTTCACGCCCCTGCCTGCAGTACCAAATCAAGCGTTGTTCGGCGCCTTGCGTCGGCTACGTGACGCCGGAGGAATACCAGCGAGATATCGACAATGCAGTGAAGTTCCTGCAAGGACGCAATGAAGAAGTGATCGAGGACTTCGGCCGACGCATGGATGCAGCGGCGGAAGCCCTCGAATACGAACGCGCCGCGATGCTGCGCGACCAGATTGCATCATTGCGCACGGCATCCGAGCGTCAGTATGTCGATTCGGACGGCGGCGATGTGGATGTGGTGGCCGCGGTGAAGAAGGGCGGGCTGAATTGTGTCGCCATTCTCTTCATTCGTGGCGGACGGTCGCTGGGTTCCAAGACCTGGTTTCCGCAACACGCCAATGACGCCGATGAATCCGAGGTGCTGACTGCCTTCCTGCCGCAGTACTACCTGGAACACGAACCGCCGAAACGCATCCTGCTCAACCACGGCATCGAAGATGCGAAGTTGCTGGAGGAATCGCTGGCCAGTGAAACCGGCAAGAAGGTGACGATCAGCCATCGCGTGCGCGGTGAGCGCCAGCGCTGGCTGGACATGGCCGCGCGCAATGCCGAGCAGGCAGCGACCACGCGGCTGGCCTCCGACATGACTCTGCAGCAACGCTTTGACAGCCTGGCGGATGCACTGCAGCTCGACACCCCGCCAACGCGCATCGAGTGCTTCGACATTTCGCATACGCGGGGTGAAGCAACAGTGGCATCCTGCGTCGTGTTCGGTCGCGAGGGCGCGATCAAGTCCGACTACCGGCGCTTCAACATCGATGGCATCGAGCCCGGCGACGACTACGCCGCCATGCACCAGGCGCTGACACGCCGCTACCTGCGCCTGAAAAAGGGGGAGGGCGTCATCCCGGACGTCCTGCTGATCGACGGCGGCAAGGGCCAGCTGCGGCAGGCGATCGAGGTGATGGAGGAGCTGCAGATCGACGACATCCTGCTGGTCGGGGTGGCCAAGGGGCCGAGCCGCAAACCCGGCCTGGAACAGCTGTTTTTGGCGGGGAGCGACAAGCCGCTTATACTGGCCCCGGATTCACCGGGCCTGCACCTGATCCAGCAGGTCCGCGACGAGGCACATCGCTTCGCCATTGCCGGGCATCAACATCGCCGCGGCAAGGCCAGGCGGGAATCGACACTGGAATCGATCGAGGGACTCGGTCCGAAACGACGCCAGGAACTGCTGAAAGCCTTTGGTGGCCTGCAGGGTGTCAGTCGGGCCGGGATCGAGGACCTTTCGAAGGTCAAGGGAATCAGCGGGGAGCTGGCAAAACGTGTCTACGAGTACTTCCATGGCAGCGACTGATGCCTGGCGACGACAGCTGCCGCTGGCCCTGACCTGGCTGCGCGTTGCCCTGGTGCCGGTCTTCGTGATTGTCTTCTACCTGCCATTCCAGTGGGCACGGCCCCTGGCCTGTTTCCTGTTCGCGCTGGCCGGCATCACCGATTTCATCGATGGCTATCTCGCCAGGAAGTGGGGCGTGGTGAGCAAGTTCGGGGCATTCCTGGACCCGGTCGCCGACAAGATCATGGTCGCCGTCGCACTGGTCCTGCTGGTCGAGGTCGATCCGAATCGCAGCGTGCTGCTGACGCTCTCCGCTGCGGTCATCATCGGCCGCGAGATCACGGTCTCGGCGCTGCGCGAATGGATGGCGGAAGAAGGCCTGCGTTCCAAGGTCTCGGTGTCCTGGATCGGCAAGACCAAGACCGTCCTGCAGATGGTGGCCATCGGTTTCCTGGTGTACGAGTACGACACCCTCATCTGGCCGATCGAGCTGCTCGGCCTGAGCATCGGCGTCTACGAAACCGGCATGCTGCTGCTGATCATCGCGGCCATCCTGACCCTGTGGTCCATGCTGGATTACCTGCGCAACGCCATGAAGGCCTTCCAGGATTGAGTGCTGCCCGGCGGCAATTGTGCAAAAGCTGACCAAGCGGCCTGTTTTCTAACGAAAAAACCGGTTTTTTTGCGTCTGGACGGTTGACAGGAAACGGCTCGGCACTAAAATAGCGTCCTTCTTTGCGGGAATAGCTCAGTTGGTAGAGCGCAACCTTGCCAAGGTTGAGGTCGCCAGTTCGAACCTGGTTTCCCGCTCCAGATTTACCGCTCCGGCAGGAGTGGATGGAAAGCCCCGGCAGCGCCGGGGTTTTTCATTTCCGGGTCCTCCACGGAACACTGTGAAGACCTGCGGCAATGCTTTCGATAGAGCCTGCAATGGGTTCTTCAGTATGGTAAATTTCCCGGGCTTTCGAGGCACTCATCGACAGCCTCCTGGGCCGCTCAAGCGGCCCGGCAAGACGCAGGGAAATTCGACACCCAGGCTGGGTGGCAGAGTGGTTATGCAGCGGCCTGCAAAGCCGTCGACGCCGGTTCGATTCCGACCCCAGCCTCCATTTCCTTTTCTTGTCCAGGCCTGACCGGGCGTCTCGATGGCATATCCAAGGCGTCGCCCGGGTGGCGGAATTGGTAGACGCAAGGGACTTAAAATCCCTCGGCCGCATGGCCATGCCGGTTCAAGTCCGGCCCTGGGCACCATCTTGGTCGATATCAATGCCTTTCTGCCTGCCGACACTCGGCGGGCCAAGCGCAGGACAGCGGCGGACCATGGACACGCAAACCCTGGTGCAGGTCAATAATCTGGCGGTTTACCGCGGCATGCATCGGCTGTTCGCCCAGCTGTCTTTCAGCGCCAGTTCCGGTGAAATCATCCATATTCGCGGCCTTAATGGCGCCGGCAAGACCACCTTGCTGCGCTGCCTGGCAGGCCTGACGCTGCCGGACGACGGCGAAATCGCCTGGTTCGGCGAGCCGGCTTCGACCCGACCCTCCGGTGATGCCCGTGCCGCCATGACCCTGGTGGGTCACAAGGACGGGCTGAAGAGCGGCCTGACGCCGCTGGAAAACCTGCGCCATGGCGATGGCCTGCGTGCCGATGAGCCCAAGCTGACCTGCTCGGAAGCGCTCGCGCGGGCCGGCCTGGCGGAACGACTGCATGTGCCGGTAGGGCAGCTGTCGGCCGGCCAACGGCGCCGTGCCGCGCTGGCACGCCTGCTGTCGCGCCAGACGCTGATCTGGTTGCTGGACGAGCCCTTTACCAGCCTGGATGTGGACGGCATTGCCGAGGTGACGAGCTGGATGCGCCAGCACGCCGAGGACGGTGGCCTGGTCTTGCTGACGTCGCACCAACCGCTGGCCATCGGGATGCCGGTGCGCGAGTTGTGGGTGGGGGCGCAATGAACGTCCTGGCCGCTGCGCGAAGCATCATCAATCGCGATCTGCTCATGGCGTGGCGGCGCCGTGGCGACCTGCTGAACCCGGTCCTGTTTTTCCTGATGGTGGCACTGGTCTTCCCGCTGTCCGTCAATCCCGAACCCGACTTCATGCGGGGGCTGGCTCCCGGTATCCTGTGGGTTGCGGCGCTGCTGGCCAGCCTGATTGGTCTCAATGGCCTGTTCATTCCCGATTTCGAGGACGGTTCGCTGGAGCAGCAGGCGATGAGTCCCGTGCCGCTCGCGTGGATTGCCTTCTGGCGAGTGGTCACGCACTGGCTGATCACCGGCTTGCCGTTGTTGTTGATGACCCCGGTGCTGGCCGTCCCGCTGGGCTTTCCCCTGGACGCCTTGCCGGCACTGCTGGCCTTGCTGCTGCCAGGCACGGTTGTGTTCAGCGTCCTCGGCGCCATCGGCGCCGCCTTGACGGTGTCCTTGCGCTCCTCCGGCATGTTGATGCCGGTGCTGGTGCTGCCACTGACCGTGCCGGTACTGGTGTTCGGCGCGCGGGGCGCACAACTCGCCATGCTGGGTGAATGGCCGGCCGGACCGTTCAGCATGCTGCTTTTCCTGATGGTGCTGGGCCTGGCCACGGCGCCGCTGGCAATTGCCGGTGGACTGCGTATCAGTCTCGACTGAACCAACTGACAAACTGCTGGAGTAAACAATCTGATGTGGTTGTGGTTTCACAAGCTGGCGTCGCCGCCGCACTTTTATCGCACGGCCGGGAAGATCGTTCCCTGGACGGGCTGGATCGCGCTCGGCCTGATGGCCTGGGGCCTTTATGGCGGCCTGTGGCTGGCGCCGATGGATTACCAGCAGAAGGATGCGTTCCGCATCATCTACGTGCACGTGCCCAGCGCCTGGATGTCGATGTTCATCTACGTTGCGATGGCCGTGGCTTCGGCCATTGCACTGATCTGGCGCATGAAACTCGCGCATGTCGCGGCCGCCTCGCTGGCACCCGTCGGCGC
>JAWWBS010000090.1 GCA_033720895.1 Gammaproteobacteria bacterium | reverse complement strand
CAAGGAGCAGCAACTCGCTCGCATCGCAGCCAGCGTCAAGGCGGGCAAGGATGAAGTCGAAGGTCGTATCGAGCAGTTGCTGGACAAGTCCCGCAAGCTGGAAAAGGAAGTCGACAAGCTTCGCAGTCAACTGGCCACCGGCCAGGGCGGCGACCTGTCCGCGCAGGCCGTCGATGTGGGCGGCATCAAGGTGCTGGCTGCACGCATCGATGGCGCGGATGCCAAATCCCTGCGCGATGCCGTCGACCAGATGAAGAACAAGCTCGGTGCGGCGGCAGTCGTGCTGGCTGCGGTCGATGGCAGCAAGGTGCAGCTCGCTGCCGGCGTGACCAAGGCCGAAACGAAATCCATCAAGGCAGGCGACCTGGTCAATCACGTGGCCCAGCAGGTCGGTGGCAAGGGCGGTGGTCGCCCGGACATGGCAATGGCCGGGGGTTCCGAGCCCGACAAGCTTGATGCCGCGCTGGCGGGCGTTGTCGACTGGGTCGGCGGGCAGCTCGGCTAGCCGGCCAGCTGAACATTCTTCGGCCGGGGGGCGGAGCAGGGATGGCATTGCTGGTTCAGAAATTCGGGGGTACCTCGGTCGGCGGCCTGGATCGCATCGACGGCGTCGCCGCGCGAGTGGCGGCCAGCATTGCCGAGGGGCACCAGGTCGTGGTCGTGGTGTCCGCCATGGCCGGCCAGACCGATTCCCTGTTGAACCTGGCGCGCGCCATCAGCAGCCACGGACGCCCCAATCCACGTGAACTCGATGCGCTGCTGGCCACTGGTGAACAGGTCTCGGCCGCCTTGCTGTGCATGGCCCTGGAAAAGGTCGGTTACACGGCGCGTTCCTTTACCGGCTGGCAGGCCGGCATCAAGACCGACAACCTCCATGGTCGTGCCAGCATCGACACCATCGACACCGGGTCGTTGACGGCCACGCTGGAGCGCGGCCGCATACCGGTGGTCGCAGGTTTCCAGGGGGTTGGCGGCGAGAACAGCATTACCACCCTGGGACGCGGTGGCAGCGACACGACGGCGGTCATGCTGGCTGCTGCTCTGGGTGCCGACGAATGCCAGATTTTCACGGATGTCGACGGTGTCTACCGGGCCGATCCGCGCGTCGTCGAGCATGCCGAATGTCTTGCCGAAATCGAGATGGCAGAAATGGAATGCCTGGCCGCCGCCGGCAGCAAGGTGCTGCAGGTCGATTCGGTCCGGGTCGCGAAAGAGCAGGCCGTTGCGTTGCGCGTACTGTCCACTTTCGAAACCGACAAACCCGGAACCCGCGTCTGCGCCGACGCCGACCTTCCAGTGTCCGGGAGCGGTGTGACGGGCATAGCCTGCCGCAGGCACCTGGCCACCCTGGGTATCAGCCTGGAGGGCGGTGACGACCTGGGCAGCCTGCTGGATAAACTGACCGAGGCCAGCCGGCTCGGTGGTATCGACCTGGCCCTGGTTCGACGGGAAGTGGCAGAAGCCGGCAGCATGAACTTTACTTTCATTGTGGCCGAGGGAGATCACGATCTGGCCCACGAGATCATGCAGCCATTGATCCTGGAAAGGTCCGGAAAACTCCATATAGAACAGGGTGTTGCAGAGATTTCAATGGTAGGAGCTGCGATTCCGGATCATGCCAGTTGCCTTGAGGCTGCCATGGCCTGCCTCGAGCAGGCTGGAATCAGCAGCAAGGCGGCCCGGAAGAATGAGCTAAGCTGTTCCTTGATCGTGACGGATGCGCAGGCGAATGATGCAGTGCGCCATCTGTATCGAGAGTTTATGATCGACTGATTGTTCGGGTCATCAGCGTCAACACCGTCGCCGCCATTCGCTCGCGTGGCTGCACTCAGCGGATCAAGTACCCGGAGAGGTGCAAATCGAGCAGGCTGGAGCAACAGGGAAGGCCGACCAGGGAAAATAAAAAAGTCAGGACCGAGAAAGGTCCAGGGTGATTGAGACAGGGAAAACAGGAGGATCCACCATGCTGATTCTGACAAGGCGGGTTGGCGAGACGGTCATGATCGGTGACAACGTCACCGTTACCGTGCTGGGCGTGAAGGGCAACCAGGTTCGCCTGGGCGTCAATGCACCCAGGGATGTCGCGGTTCATCGCGAGGAAATCTATCAGCGAATCCAGAACGAGGGCGAGGAACCACCCAAGGCCGAATGAGCGGGTGGCATGACGGCATGGCCGGAATCGGCCATCCATGGCCTTGTCCGGCTTGTTCTCCGGCCAGCCGGTCGGTATGATTGCCAACCTTCGGCGGGACGTTCCCGCCGAAAACTCGTCTAGACGAGCAGTTTCAGGAGAGATGGCCGAGTGGTCGAAGGCGCTCCCCTGCTAAGGGAGTAAGGGGTTTATAGCCTCTTCGAGGGTTCGAATCCCTCTCTCTCCGCCAGTTTTCACCTCGGCGGTCAAAATCCCCGATTGAGGGTCGACCCGCCTCGCGCTGGCCGGTATAATGCCGCGCCTTCGCTGGTGAAAACCGGCAAGTATTGCGCCCGTAGCTCAGCTGGATAGAGCGTCTGGCTACGAACCAGAAGGTCGGAGGTTCGACTCCTTCCGGGCGCGCCATACAAGAAAGCCCCTCGAGCAATCGAGGGGCTTTTTTCATTCCACCGCCACCGATTTCAGCGGCAGCTTCAGGTAGCGCCTGCCATTCGACTCGGCGGGCGGCAGGTGGCCGGCCCGAATGTTTACCTGCACGGAGGGATAGAGCAGGCGTGGCGCACCCAGCGTCTTGTCGCGGGCTTCGCGCATTTCCTTGAAATCCTCCAGGCTGTGCGCCTCGCCCACGTGGATGTTGTGCTTGCGTTCCTCCCCGACAGTGGTGACATTCCTGTGCTCGCGGCCGCCCGGGGCGTAGTCGTGGCACATGTACAAGGTCGTCTCGTCCGGCAGGTCAAACAGCTTCTGGATGGACTGGTACAGCGTTGTCGCATCGCCGCCGGGGAAATCGCAGCGGGCCGTTCCCATGTCGGGCATGAAGATCGAATCGCCGACGAAAGCCGCATCTCCAATGAGGTAGGTCACGCTGTCCGAGGTGTGTCCTGGCGTTGCGATGACCTCGATCTGCATGTCGCCCAGTGGCAGGCTGTCGCCTTCTTCCAGCAAGCGGTCGAACTGCGAGCCATCGGTCTGGAAGTCTTCTTCCAGGTTGAACACCGTCTTGAAAGTGGCTTGCACCCGGGTAATGCCGCGACCGATCGCGGTCGTGGCCGCCGGGAAGTGCTCCTTCAGCAGCGGTGCCGAGCTCAGGTGATCGGCATGCGCGTGGGTTTCCAGGATCCAGGTCGGCTCCAGCGCCTGCTCGCGGATATAGTCCAGCAGCGGTTCGATGGAGCTGCCATCCAGCGTGCCGGAGGCAGGATCAAAGGTCATGACCGGGTCGATGATCGCTGCCTTCGAGCTCGCGGTGTCGGCCACGACATAGCTGTAGGTGGAGGTGTCCTCGTCAAAAAAGCTTTTGATACTCGTGCTCATGAATGCGTGCTCTCTCGGGAATATATATTAATAGATTGTAAATTAGGGAAATCTTAATTACAATATGCGCGACATGATACGAAACCAGCTCAGGAGGCCACGATGAATCCCGCTGACATGGCGTCACATGCGGATGCTGCGGAAAGCCTGCTCAAGGCCATGGCCAACCGCCATCGCCTGATGATTCTCTGTTACCTCGTGGCCGGCGAGCGCAGCGTCGGCGAGCTGAACCGCGACATTGCGCTGAGCCAGTCTTCCCTGTCCCAGCACCTGGCGCGCCTGCGCGACGACGGCCTGGTAAAGACCCGGCGCGATGGGCAGACCATCCATTACTCGATCTGCGCGGGCCCGGCCACCCGGGTGATGGAGACGCTGCACGAGGCGTTTTGTGCAAGCGCAGATGACAGCACGGCAGGCGCCGCCAAAGGAGCAACAACATGATGGGCATCGGCCTGCTGGCTGCCTTGTTGATCGGTCTCAGCCTCGGCCTGCTGGGCTCCGGTGGTTCGATACTCACGGTGCCCGTGCTGGTCTACCTGCTGGAACAACCCGAGAAAGTGGCCATTGCCGGCAGCCTGGTGATTGTCGGTGGTATTGCCCTGGTGTCGTCCCTGTCCTACCTGCGGGCAGGGCAGGTCGATGGCCGCAGTGTCCTGTGGTTCGGCCTGCCGGGCATGGCGGGTACCTGGGTGGGCGCCATGCTGTCCGCGTGGATCAGCGGTACCGTGCAGCTGTTGCTGTTTGCAACGGTCATGCTCGCCGCTGCCGTGTTGATGGCGCGGCCACCGAAACTTGTGGCTGCGGGTGTCGAACAACCGCTGCGTTCGGCCTGGAAGATCGGCATGGACGGCTTGCTGGTCGGCATCCTCACCGGCCTTGTCGGCGTGGGTGGCGGCTTCATGATCGTGCCGGCCCTGGTGTTGCTGGGTGGATTGAGCATGCGGGTGGCAGTCGGTACTAGCCTGCTGGTCATCGCCTTGAAGTCGCTGAGCGGTGCGATTGGTTACTGGCAGGTGCTGCCAGCCAACAGTTTCGACTGGCCACTGATCGGCATGTTCATCCTGATAGGCGCAGTGGGCGGCGCGCTGGGTGAACGGGTGTCATCCCGAATCCCGCAGGCAGCGCTTCGCAAGGGCTTTGCCGTCTTCCTGGTGGTGATGGCAATCGCGATTTTCTGGAAAAACCTGGCCTGAGGGCCATTCATTCTGAATGACGGAGCAAGCAATGCCTGAAGTTGATAGCAGCAAACTGGTGAACTGGAAAAACCTGAAGGAATTCGAGCGCGGACTTTTTTCAGCCGGCAAGCCTGCGGAAGAGGACATCGCCGCCGCCGCCGAAGCTGGTGTGAAATGCCTGGTGTGTGTCAGCGATCGATCGGAATTCGACTACGACGTGCAGGCCGCCGCGGAAAACCGGGGCTTGCGATTCGAATACCTCCCGGTGAATGGCCCGCAGGACGTGACCGACGAAAATGCCCGGCGACTCGATGCCTTGCTGTCCGAGGAGGCGAACCAGCCGATGATCATTCACTGTGGATCCGGCAACCGCGTCGGGGCGCTGTACGCCCTGCGTGAAAGCTGCTGCCAGGGAGCAGACATGGCGGCGGCCCTGGCCGCCGGTCGGCGTGCCGGTCTGGCTGGCCTGGAAGGCTTCGTGGCAATGCAGCTGGCCTAGGTGCCAGCAAGCAGTTCGTTCAGTTCTGCTCGTTGCCAGCTGCCAGGGTGGGTGCTGGTGACGGACGTTCGGGAGTGATTGCAGCGGGATCGGTTTCCTGCTGCAGCATGCCCTTTAGCAGGTCTTCATGGTGAACGAGGCCGACAATCGTGCCGGTATCGTCGACAACCACGACACAACGAACGTGCGTGGTCAGCAGGCGGCCGACCACCTCAGAGACCTCGTCCCTGAAGTGCGCGATCTCTGGACGGGTATTGCAGATTTCCCAGGCATGAACTGCCTTGGGGTTGTTGGACGGATCCTGTTTGCAACGGAGTACGTCAACCTGCGAT
>JAWWBS010000089.1 GCA_033720895.1 Gammaproteobacteria bacterium | reverse complement strand
TCGCCCATGCGATAGAACACCAGCTCGTCCGGATGTTGCTCCTTGACGGCCAGGTACTGGCGCATCATGGGCGTATGTTCATTGCCGCTTCTGGCTGGCTGCTTGGCCATGGTCGAATCGCGTCTCTTCGTTATCTGGGTGCTGCCGATGGCGGGGCGGGCCCTCGGCGAAGCCTGCCATGCTATGCAGGCGGCGTGATGGTCGCAAGCGTGTCGGCGGTAATTTCCCTGCTGCTGCGCATTGCGCCAGAGCTTGGGGTACCATCAGGCGCAGCATGCAAGGGGGAGACATGCCGCAAGACGTTCACAGCATGGTGCATGGCCTGGGGGAGGGGCTGGTGCAGAAGGCTTGGCGGCTGGCCACGGCCGAGTCCTGTACCGGTGGCGGCATTGCCCGCGTCCTGACCGACCTCAGTGGGAGTTCTGCCTGGTTCGAAGGCGGGATTGTTGCGTATTCCAATGAAATGAAAATGAACCTGCTCGGGGTGCCTGCGGAACTGCTGGCTGCCGAGGGTGCGGTGTCGGAAGCGGTCGCCCGTGCCATGGCCCGGGGCGCATTGGCTGCCAGCGGTGCCGACCTTGCCGTCGCGGTTACCGGGATCGCCGGTCCCGATGGTGGCAGCAAGGAAAAGCCGGTCGGCACGGTCTGGTTTGCCTGGGCTGGTCGCGACAAGACCGAAACCGACAGGCAGCAGTTTGAGGGTGATCGCCAGGCCGTGCGCGAGGCGACCATTGAACATGCCATCCGACGACTGGGTGAATGGCTCTGATTCCATGACGTCGAGTTCCTGGCTCGGCAGCGCCAAACAAAGGGAAATTGATAATGAGTGACAAGCGCGTGTTCTTTGCTCTGTGGCCCGACGAGACAACCCGTGAAGCCGTGATGGCGGCGTCCCGTGAAGCGGTCGAGGCCTGTGGCGGCAAGGCAGTACCGGAGGACAATTTCCACATCACCCTGCGTTTCCTCGGGAATGCCTCCGGCAGCGACATCCGCAAGATGAAGAAGGCGGCCAAGGCAGCCAATGGCGTACCCCAGAAGTTCACCCTGGATCGACTCGGTTACTGGGCCGGCCCCGAGGTGCTCTGGATGGGTTGCCAGAAGGCCAACGACGATCTCCTGCGCCTGGTCGTGAATCTCAACACCGAGCTTGGCAGTGTGGGTTTCCCGCACGAGAACCGGCCCTTCCGGCCGCACGTCACCCTGGCTCGCAAGGTCGAGAGCGAGCCGGAATCCTCCCTGATCAGTCCCATCGAGTGGTCCAGCGAGTCTTTCGTATTGGTCGAGTCAGAGCTGGCCGACCCGAAAAAGGGTGGCAAGCATTCCGAGTACAAGGTCATTGCCAGTTTCGACCTGAAGTAACTAATCGATTTATTGTCAAATCAGGTCACCGACCTGGACGGGCTGCTTTGGTTTGCCGTGCGGTCGGAAGCCGCATGAAATGGCTAAAAAAACATCAAACGAGCAAAAGAGATCAAAAAAACTGGCGCTATTTGACAATAAGCAAAGTATTAAGCCTTCCCAAGACCCCTGTTTGGATATACAGTCCAGTCATCATTTACATCGATGGACGGGAAGCACAATGGACGACAATCGCAAAAAAGCACTCAGCTCCGCGCTGTCACAAATCGAAAAGCAGTTCGGCAAGGGCTCGGTCATGCGCCTGGGCGACGCCGATGCGGCAGTCCACAACATCTCTGCGATCTCGACCGGTTCGCTGGGCCTGGACATTGCACTCGGTGTCGGCGGCCTGCCGAAGGGGCGCGTGATCGAGATCTATGGTCCGGAATCCTCCGGCAAGACCACCCTGACCCTGCAGGTCATTGCGGAGTCCCAGAAGAAGGGCGGTACGGCAGCCTTCGTCGATGCCGAGCATGCGCTGGATCCGACCTATGCCGAAAAGCTGGGCGTGAATGTCGATGACCTGCTGGTCTCGCAGCCGGACACCGGCGAGCAGGCGCTGGAAATCACCGACATGCTGGTGCGCTCGGGTGCGGTCGACGTGGTAGTTGTCGACTCGGTTGCCGCGCTGACCCCGAAGGCTGAAATCGAGGGCGACATGGGTGATTCCCACATGGGCCTGCAGGCTCGACTGATGTCGCAGGCGCTCAGGAAGCTGACCTCGAACATCAAGAAGTCCGGCACCATGGTGATCTTCATCAACCAGATCCGCATGAAGATCGGTGTGATGTTCGGCAATCCGGAAACCACCACCGGCGGCAACGCGCTGAAGTTCTACAGCTCGGTGCGCATGGACATCCGTCGCATCGGCGCGATCAAGAAGGGCGACGAGATCCTCGGCAACGAGACCCGCGTCAAGGTCGTCAAGAACAAGGTGTCGCCGCCGTTCCGCGAGGCCTACTTCGAGATCCTCTACGGCGAGGGCATTTCCCGCCATGGCGAGATCATCGAGCTGGGCGTGCGCGAGAACATCATCGACAAGTCCGGCGCCTGGTACAGCTACAACGGTGACCGCATCGGCCAGGGCAAGGAAAACGTCCGCCAGTGGCTGAAGGACAACCCGAAGGTTGCCGACGAAATCGAGCAGCAGGTCCGCGACAAGCTGCTGCCGTCCAAGGAGAAGATGGCCGAGCTGGCGGCCGAAGCCGAGGCCAAGGCGGCCGAGCAGGAAAAGAAAGAGAAGGAAGCTGTCGAAGCTGACGAATAAGTCGCGACAGGTTCCCGGGAACCCGGACCGGCGCCAGGCTAGCTCACCGCTAGCGGGCGCCGGTCTGTTACCATCTGGCGCTTGTTTCAAGCATTGAACTGCGCCGCCAACAGACAGACGGACCAAGACATAGGAACAAGGCCCTGACGCCATGGCAGCCCAATGAGAGCCAAGGAAAAGAACCCCGTCCGCAAGGGCGAGACACCCGTCCAGGCAGGTAACCGCATTGCGGTGGGCATGCTGGCACGTCGCGAGCATTCGCGGCAGGAAATCGGTCGCAAGCTTGGTCAGCGCGGTCTGGACGAGGATGTGATCGAGCAGGTGCTGGCAGGCCTGGAGGCCGAGGGCCTGTTGTCCGAGGAGCGCTTCGTCGAGCAGTTCGTCTACCAGCGGGTAAACCGCGGTGATGGACCGATGAAGATTCGCCTGGAGCTCGGTCGTCGCGGGATTGATGGCGAGGTCGTCGATATCGCCATCGACGCCGCCGAGGTGGACTGGCAGGCGCAGGCAGAAAGCGCGCGCCAGAAGCGATTTGGCCGTGAAATTCCGGCAGAATACAGCGAGCGTGCGAAGCAGGCCCGGTTCCTGCAGGGACGGGGCTTCGGCATGGAGCAGATCAGCCGTGTCCTGAAAGGCGACCTATTTGAAGAATGAGTGCCCGCGCGGGCTGATGAACGCAACCAACAACACCCAGAGAAAAAGATCCGAACAGCATGAAAACCACCGAGATCCGCGACAAGTTCCTCCAGTACTTCAAGGACCAGGGTCACTCGATCGTGGCGTCGAGCCCGCTGGTGCCTGGCAATGACCCGACCCTGCTGTTCACCAATGCCGGCATGGTGCAGTTCAAGGACGTGTTCCTGGGCGCGGACAAGCGCGATTACACCCGCGCAACCTCCTCGCAGCGCTGCGTGCGCGCGGGCGGCAAGCACAACGATCTCGAGAACGTCGGTTACACCGCGCGGCATCACACCTTCTTCGAAATGCTCGGCAACTTTTCTTTCGGCGACTACTTCAAGGAAGAGGCCATTCGCTTTGCCTGGGAATTACTGACGACGGAATTCGGCCTGCCGGCCGACAAGCTCTGGGTCACGGTTTACGAGACCGATGACGAGGCCTATGACATCTGGGCCAAGGACATCGGCGTGCCGGCCGAGCGCATCGTCAGAATCGGCGACAAGCCGGGCGGCAAGCAGTACGAATCAGACAACTTCTGGGCCATGGGCGACACGGGTCCTTGCGGCCCCTGCACCGAGATTTTCTATGACCACGGCGAAGACGTTGCTGGTGGTCCGCCGGGCTCGCCGGACGAAGATGGCGATCGCTACATCGAGATCTGGAACATCGTGTTCATGCAGTTCGATCGAGATGCCGAGGGCAACATGGCCGAGCTGCCGAAGCCCTGTGTCGACACCGGCATGGGCCTGGAGCGCATTGCCGCCGTCCTGCAGCACGTGCATTCGAATTACGACATCGACCTCTTCCAGAGCCTGATCAAGGCAGCAAGCGAAGCAACCGGCTGCAAGGACCTCGCTCACAACTCGCTGAAGGTGATCGCCGATCACATTCGTGCCTGTTCCTTCCTGATCGTCGACGGTGTGCTGCCGTCGAACGAAGGCCGTGGTTACGTGTTGCGCCGGATCATCCGCCGCGCCATTCGCCACGGCTACAAGCTCGGCCAGGAGGAACCGTTTTTCCATGCGCTGGTCGATGCGCTGGATGCCGAGATGGGTGATGCCTACCCGGAGTTGCGCAAGCAGAAGGCCCAGGTAAAGAAAGCGTTGAAGCAGGAAGAAGAACGCTTTGCCGAAACGCTCGAGCAGGGCATGAAAATCCTGGAAGAAGCCATTGCCGATCTCTCGGGCAGGGAAATCCCCGGCGAGGTCGTGTTCAAGCTCTACGACACCTATGGCTTCCCGGCTGACCTCACCGCTGACATCGCACGCGAGCGCGAACTCGAGATCGATGACGAAGGCTTTGCGCGTGCCATGCAGGCGCAGCGCGAACGGGCCCGCAGCGCATCGAAGTTCGGGGTCGATTACGGCAAGGAACTCAAGACCGATGCCGTGACGGAGTTCTCCGGCTACGACCGTTTCGATGACAGCAGCAAGGTGGTTGCGCTTTACCGCGGCAACGATGCCGTCAAGCAGCTTGCCGATGGCGAGGAAGGCGCGGTGATTCTTGCCCGCACGCCGTTCTATGCCGAATCCGGTGGCCAGGTCGGTGACCAGGGTGTACTGGAAGGCAAGGGTATCCGTTTCGACGTCGCCGACACGCAAAAGCGCGGCGCGGCGCATGTGCATTTCGGCAAGCTGACCGGTGGCGCCTTGTCAGTGGGCGATGAATTGAAAGCCAGCGTCCGCCGCGAAACCCGCGCGCCGACCATGCTGAATCACTCTGCCACGCACTTGTTGCATGCCGCGCTTCGGCATGTGCTCGGCCAGCATGTCACGCAGAAAGGCTCGCTGGTCGAAGCCGATCGCCTGCGTTTCGACTTTTCGCACACCCAGCCGATGACAGCGGAAGAAATCGCCGAAGTCGAGGACATGGTCAACGTCGAGATTCGTCGCAACCTGCCGGCGGAAGTGGCCGTCATGTCGTATGACGACGCCATCAAGTCGGGCGCCATGGCACTGTTTGGCGAAAAGTACGGTGACGAGGTGCGTGTCCTCAAGTTCGGCGAATTCTCGGTCGAGCTTTGTGGTGGCACGCATGTTGAACGCACCGGTGACATCGGCCTGATGAAGATCACCTCGGAATCCGGCATTGCATCCGGCGTGCGTCGCATCGAGGCCGTGACCGGCGACGGTGCACTGGCCTTCATCCGCGACAAGGAGCAGCAACTCGCTCGCATCGCAGCCAGCGTCAAGGCGGGCAAGGATGAAGTCGAAGGTCGTATCGAGCAGTTGCTGGACAAGTCCCGCAAGCTGGAAAAGGAAGTCGACAAGCTTCGCAGTCAACTGGCCACCGG
>JAWWBS010000088.1 GCA_033720895.1 Gammaproteobacteria bacterium | reverse complement strand
TGATCGGCAATGTGCCTGATCGCGGTATCGATGCGCTCCAGCGTCTTGTCCTTGCCCAGCAATTCGAGGGTGATGTCGATCGGTGGCGACACGCCCTTGCCCGCCACGGCGACCCTGATCGGCTGCGCCACCTTGCCAAGCTTCAGGTCCAGCGCCTCGCCCGTCGCAATCACGACATTGTGAATGGCTTCGGCCTGCCACTCGCCAAGCCCGGCAAGTCCGTCGCGGACCTTCTGGAGTGGCTCGACGGCTTCCGGTTTCAGCACCTTGCGCGCCGCCTTTTCATCGTACTCGGTGAAGTCCTCGAAGAAGAAGCGGCTGTTCTCCGCCATTTCCACAAAGGTCTTGGCACGTTCCTGGTTGGCCTGCACCACGGCGGTCAGTGACGGGCCGGCCGATACGTCGATACCCATCTCGCCCAGGTGCCAGCCAAGCTCTGCACCCAGCGCATCGAGATCACCTTCCTTGATGTAATGCTGGTTCAGCCACTCGAGCTTGGACGGGTTGATTGCCGACGCCGAGTGATTCACGTCGGCAATGTCGAACAGCTTGATCATTTCGTCCGTCGAGAAGATTTCCTGGTCACCATGCGCCCAGCCGAGGCGCACGAGATAGTTGCGCACGGCCTGCGGCAGGAAACCGTCCTTGCGGTATTCCATCACCGACACGGCGCCGTGGCGCTTGGACAGCTTGGCGCCATCCGGACCGAGGATCATCGGCAGGTGGGCAAATTCCGGCGGGGTCGCACCCAGTGCTTCGAAGATGTTGACCTGGCGCGGCGTGTTGTTGAGATGGTCGTCACCACGCACCACGTGGGTGATGTTCATGTCCATGTCATCGACCACCACCGTGAAGTTGTAGGTCGGCGTGCCGTCGGAGCGCGCAATGATCAGGTCATCGAGCTCGGTGTTGTTGAAGGTCACGGTGCCTCGAACGTGATCCTTGATCACCACGGCACCATCCTGCGGGTTCCTGAAGCGCACCACCGGCTCGACACCTTCGCGCGGCTCCGTGCGCTCGCGGCAACGACCGTCGTAGCGCGGCTTCTGCTTGTTCTTCATCTGCTCGGCGCGGCGCTCGTCCAGCTCTTCCTTGGTGCAATAGCAATGGTAGGCCTTGCCTTCGTCCAGCAGCTTCTGCACCAGCTCCTTGTAACGATCGAAACGCTCGGTCTGGTAGAACGGGCCCTCGTCGTGACCCAGGCCCAGCCACTGCATGCCATCCAGGATCGCCTGCACCGCCTCCGGCGTGGAGCGCTCGCGGTCGGTGTCCTCGATGCGGAGGATGAAATCACCGCCATGGCGACGCGCAAACAACCAGCAGAACAGCGCCGTGCGGGCACCGCCAATGTGAAGATAGCCGGTCGGGCTGGGAGCAAAACGGGTACGGACTTTCATGGATGCCTCTGGTTTATGGCTGGAAATTAGCTGGCGGCGGTCGGGCGGATCCCGGGCGCCGGAAAGGCGGGGATTCTAGCAGATTCACCCCTGCGAGACAGGCCGCAGGGAGCCGATCGGGCGCGAGGTCACCGTCGCCGGCCGGCATTGCGCCGGGAGCACGTCCAGCATGGCGTCTGGCCCTGAAACAGGAACCTTGCGCTGCATTCCAGCGCGACCGTGCTCAGTCGGTCGCCTCCCGAAGTGCAGCGACAAAGTCCTCGGCCGGCACGCCAAGCTGGCTGCTGCGAGTGATCTCGCGACCGACCGGATCCACCAGGATCATTTCCGAGGTGTGGTTGTAATCACCGTCCGGCAGCTTGCGGAAGCGAATGCCCAGCACGGCCGCTACCTTGCGCACATCCATGGCACTGGCAGACGCCAGCGTCCAGCGCGAGCTGTCGACGCCGTGCTGTTCCGCCACGGCCGCGAGTGACTGCGGCGTATCGCGCTCGGCATCGATGCTCACCATCAGCACGCGCAGCTTGCTGCGCTGGTCGGCCGGCAGCTTCTGCTCGGCCGCCTGGATGCTGCTGATCAGCATGGGGCAGACATGCGGGCAGCTGCCATAGAACATGGTCATTACCACCGGGCCACCCGCATACCGGTCCAGGCTGCTGTCCTGGCCGTCATGACCGTGCAGGTCGACCTCCAGCTGGTAGAAGGAATCCGGTGCCCAGCCCCCTTGTTCGAATTTCTGGACGGCGTCCTGCCGGACGACGGTGTCGGCCTCGACCGCCGGTGGCGGCACGATCATGAGCAGCATCAACAGCACGCCAGCGAAAGTGCCCAGCGCATTGGCTCGATGATTGAACGTGGTGTTGCTCATTGTTCCTCTCCTGCCAGCACGGTTCCCGGCTGGCCTGTCATGTCATAGGCACACCTGAAGCCGAGATCGCGCGTGGCGTAGTCGGCCTCCAGGCTGCTCAGCATCGCGACCCGCATCAGCACGGCATAGTTCTCCTTCTGCTCCATGCTGATGGCGCCTGCGCCGCAGAACTGCAGCTTGTCCGCCCCGCCCTGTTCGCGATTGTCACTGGAAACCAGCAAGGCGCTGTAATCCTCGACCCACTCCCAGACCAGGCCGGTCATGTCATGGATGCCCCAGGCATTGGGTTCGGATTGCCCGACCGTTGCCAGGGCGCGGTTCGACGGCACGGCATACCAGGCAAGTATCCGTTGCCTCCACGCCGGGTCGTCGCGTGCATCGGTGCGGTCCTCGTCCGCTGCCGCCGCAAACTCCCACTCGTGCCAGCGTGGCAGGCGACCGCCCCGGCTTTCGCAATACGCCGTTGCGGCAAACCAGCTGACCCGGGTCACGGGCTGCTCGGGCAGCGCCTTGTCACCCAGCTCGAGGTCGTCCGCCCAGTGCCCGAGGTAACCGGCACCGGCAAACAGGCGCACGGCCTTGCTGCGTTGCCACTCCGGATTGGCCCTGACGAATTCCAGGAATTCGCCGTTGGTTACCGGCAGCCGGTCCATCTTGAATCCCGGCAGCTGGACGCTGTCCGTACCTTCGGCCAGCGGGATGACGGTCTTGAAATCACCACCCGGCAAGGTGACCGGCGTGGCCAGTGACGGGACAGGAAAAACACCCGCCGCGATGGCAACCATCGCGGCGAGCATTGCCTTCCCTGGGCGGGTCATCCTTTCCATCAGTGGGCTGCACCTGCCGGACGCTCGGTCTCGGCCCGTACCTTGGCCACTTCCTCGGCGGTCACCACACCATCCTCGTTGCCCCAGCTGTTCAGGACGTAGGTCAGGATGTTGGCGACCTCGTCGTCGTTGAGCTGGCTCATCGGCGGCATGACCGAGTTGTACGGCTGGCCGTTGACCTCGATCGGCCCGCTGAGACCGTTCAGCACGACCTCGATGGCGCGGGTCTTGTCGGCCATCAGGTAGTCGGCACCGGCCAGCGGCGGGAAGACACTCGGCAGGCCTTCACCATTGTTCTGGTGGCAGACACTGCAGGTGCCGTTGTAGAGCACAGCGCCGGCGGCAATCTGGGCATCCTTGGTCAAGGCACCCTCGGCCCGGGCTTCGGCTACCGCGGCGATGACCGGACCGCCCTCTTCCACGGCCTTGTCGCCGAGGTAGACGTTATCCACTTCCTTGCCGCTGTAGATATCCAGCGCGTCCGGACCCTCGACCTTCAGCATGCCCAGCGCACCCTTGTTGAAGGCGCGGAAGATGCTGTGATCGACCAGGATGAAAGTGCCCGGAGCTTCCACCTTGAACTCGGTGATGGCCGAGCCACCCGCCGGGACCAGCGTGGTCTGGACGTTTTCCTGGAAGTGCGTGCCACCCTCGAAGTAGACCTTGTCGAAGATCTCGCCGATGACGTGGAAGCTCGACACCAGGTTCGGGCCGCCGTTGCCGACGTAGAGGCGAACCGTCTCGCCGACCTTGGCCTTCAGCGCATTGTCACCGACCAGCGCACCCTCGGCGCCGTTGAACACGACGTAGGTGGCGTTCTCTTCGATGGCTTTCTGCATGTCGAAGGGCTGGCTGCCTTTTTCGCGGTACTTGCCGACGGTGTAGAAGTCACCCTGCATGACGTAGTACTCGCGATCGACCGGCGCGAGGCCTTCCGGCGGTTCGACCAGGATCAGGCCGTACATGCCGTTGGCGACATGCATGCCCACCGGCGCGGTGGCGCAGTGGTAGACATACAGGCCCGGGTTCAGCGCCTTGAAGCTGAACACCGACTCGTGGCCCGGCGCCGTGAAGCTGGAAGTGGCACCGCCACCCGGGCCGGTCACGGCATGCAGGTCGATGTTGTGCGGCATCTTGGAATCCGGATGGTTCTTCAGGTGGAATTCCACCGTGTCACCCTGGCGGATGCGCATGAACTTGCCCGGCACCTTGCCGCCGAAGGTCCAGAAGGTGTAGTTCACGCCTTCCGAAATCTCCATTTCCTTCTCGACCACCTCCAGGTCGATGACGACCTTGGCCGGGTAATCGCGATCGATCGGCGCCGGCACCATCGGTGCATCGGTCAGCTCGGCGATGATGGGATCGCCCTGCGGCGGACCAAAGTCGCCCTTCGCCGAACCACCGGTCAGGTCGAGCTGCTCCGGCGTGATCTTGGCCGGTGCCTTGCTGTCGTTGCTGCCTCCCCCGCAAGCCGCCAGGCCGGCGGTGACCAGGGAGAAGAGCGCTATCGTGAAGAGCGTTCTCGTATTCATGGCTTTATCCTCACTGCTTCGATTGGGAATGTTGGTATCCCGTTGTCCATGCTGATGGTGTACTGCACCAGCGCTGGCCGCCTTGACCTGAATCAAGCCGGCCGATTTTTCCTAGAATCGTTTTGCCAGCGTCAGCCACAGCTTGCTGACGTCCTGGTAACCGACGTCACCGCTGAACGCGGCGTACTTCAATTCCACCGTCACGCCCTCGGCATGGCCCTGCTCGAGCACGCGCGAGATGGCAATGTCGAACTCGTCGCCATAATCCTGGTCCAGGGCATCAGCCGCGAACTGGTGGTACTGGAGATGGAGTTTGAAGCTCGACAGTGGCGCGACGACGCGAACATAGGTGTCTTCCAGGCCGGCACCGGGCGTCGTCAGGAACTGGTCGGCCCAGCCATTGAACTTGTGCAGGGTGGCGAAAGGTGTCTGGAAGGCGCTGCTGCCGTTGCTGCCGAGGAGCTCCTGTCCGATGGCCCAGCTGAAACGGTCCAGCTTGCTCTCGACTTCCAGCTTGCGGTAATCCACGGCCTCATCCAGCAGGCCGTCACGCCAGCCATCCTGCTGGGCGACTTCGCCGGACAGCTTCCAGCCACCGCCCTTCCAGTCGACCCGCAGGCCGACATTGCGGACCGAAGCGCCAGGCGAGGCCTCGAACTCGAAACCATGCGCGTAGGCACCCAGCTTGAACGGTGCAAGGTCCCAGTTGGCATCGATGACAACCGCATCGAGATCGATGTTGGCCCGGCTCGGATGGTGCGCACCGAAAATCCGGTTGACGCGTGCCAGGTAAAGGAAGGTGACGTCACTGGCCTCGGCTCGCATGTCATAGCGGAGCCCATCATAGGTCTGCTCGTTCTGGCGGAAGCCGACCGCACCGATGAAGCGCTGGCTGCCCAGGTTGATGCGCTGCCGCCCGAAGGTCGCCGTGTCGTCCCCGCCCTGCCAGCTCAACTGCAAGCGGTTGAGCTCCGTGTCCTCCGGATCCGCAACGACCGGGTACTGACCCAGGCCGTTCTTGGTGTCGTTGTAGTCATCCGCGCCGAGCACGTGCACGTCCTCGAACTCGACCAGTCCGCTCCAGTTGCCTGAAAACGCATGCTCGAGGCCAAGTCGTGTACGCAGGGTCGCCGCCCGAGCCGCATCCGGCGAGGCATCCGCATCGACGGTTTCGTAACGCCAGCGAAGATCCAGCAGGATATCCGACTCTTGCTCGGCCGCCTGCCCGGGCGCGGCAATCAACAGGCTGGCAGCAACCAGCACGATGGCTGGCCATTGCCGTCGCAGGAACGATCTGGATTTGCGACCCATGACGATCTCCTTGGATTAGGGTTCAGGCATAGCTTGCTTGCTGCGGCGAGGTTCCGCCTTGATTGAAGTCAAGTCGGTCGGAAATCTTCGACCCGCAGCGCGGGTCTGCTAAAGTGCCGAAAACGAAACCTGGAATTTTGGAAGGCGATGCTGGACATAGACGCACTCAAGCAGGTGGAACTGTTGAGCGAACTGGATGACGCCGGCCTGCAGCGCATGGCCGATGCCGCCATCCGCAAGCAACTCGATGCCGACCAGA
>JAWWBS010000087.1 GCA_033720895.1 Gammaproteobacteria bacterium | reverse complement strand
ACTTCCACGTCCTGGCCGTGCCGCAGATCGGCCATGGCAAGGGCCATGGCATCTCCAATGACGATTTCGGCCGTTCGCCAATCACCCGTGATCCGGCCGACCGTTACAGGTTCAGGACCCCGACCTTGCTGAATGTCGAGGTCACCGCGCCTTATGGTCACACCGGTGCCTACGCGACGCTGGAAGACATGATCCGGCATCACGCCCAGCCTGAGGCCACGCTGATGGATTACGTGCAGAATGCGCGCTGGTGCGAACTGCCGCAGTTCAGCGACATTGCCGGTTGCACCGACCTGTACCCGAACATCGAGTACTTTGCGACCGAGGCGGTCGAGCAGCTCGAAGCCAATCGTGCGCTCGGCGTCAGCAAGCTCGAGGACCTCAACCTGACCGATACCGAGGTCAGCGACTTGGCAGCGTTCCTGACGGCACTGACCGATCCTTGCGTCAAGGATCGGGCCTGCATGGAGCCCTGGCTTGTCGAAGTCACCGATCCCTTCCCGGATGACACGGCAGTCCGTGCGGTCGACGCAAACGGGGATCCACTCTGATCCATGGACATGATCGCGACTGAGTTCAGCCCCTGGGCCTCACTGGCCGGGGGCATTCTCATCGGGCTGTCGGCAGCGGTACTGATGCTGGGCCTGGGACGCATCCTGGGTGCCACCGGCATTCTTGCCGGACTGGCAATCCCGGACAACCGCAGCGAGTTCGCCTGGCGTGCCACCCTGGTGCTCGGCATGATCGCCGCTCCCGTCGTGATTTTCCTGTTCACGGGCCGCTGGCCTGTCATCGACATTCCCGTCAGCCTGCCGATGATCATTGTCGGCGGGGTGCTGGTGGGATTCGGCGCCAGCGTTGGCTCCGGTTGCACGTCGGGCCATGGCGTCTGCGGCATGGCGCGATTTTCGCGCCGCTCGATTCTTGCCGTGCTGACCTTCATGACAACAGCTGCAGTGACGGTCTACCTCATTCGCCACGTGACGGGGGGCTGGTGATGCGCTACCTCTGGCTGTTCCTGACCGGCCTGCTGTTCGGCATCGGCATCGCCATCTCCGGGATGATCAACCCGGCCAAGGTGCTGAACTTCTTCGACATTGCAGGCACCTGGGACCTGTCGCTGGCCTTTGTCATGGGCGGCGGCCTGCTGGTGACCGTCATTGCCTATCCGCTGATTTTCAAACGTGATCGTCCGGTCTTCGATCTTTCCTTCCGGTTGCCCGACACGAAGCACATCGACAAGCGGCTGATTGGCGGCTCGGCAATCTTCGGTATCGGCTGGGGTATAGCCGGTTTCTGCCCGGGCGCCGCGCTGCCCGCCCTCGGCACCGGCAAAATGGAAGTCTTTGCCTTCGTGGCTGCCGTGATCGTCGGTATCGGCATCGCAAAGCTGGCAACACGACTGAAGATCATCTAACCCGAAAGACCATTTCGCACTCGAAAGACCGGCATGTCCGCAAAAGCGTACAGCCGGTCTTTGCGTTTTCAAAACCGCCTGTCCATCATGGTGAGTACGTTTCAATAGAGCAGGGACATGCAGAAACGAACACGCTGGAATATCGCGGTACTCCCGGGCGACGGTATCGGCCCGGAAGTCATGCATGAAACCATGCAGGCGCTGGACGCACTGGCCAGGCAGCATGAGCTCGACCTGTCGCATCAATCCTTCGACTGGCCTTCCACCGCCTGGCACGAGCAGCATGGCGAGCTCTGGCCGAAAGACTGGCGCGAGCAACTCGGGAAGTTCGATACCATCCTGCTGGGCGCGCTGGGCGACCCTGGTCCGACCAGCAACCCCGACCGCTATGTCCTGACCGACGGCCTGTCGCTGTCGCCGCTGCTGCACATCCGCAAGGGATTCGACCAATGGGCCTGCGAAAGACCGGCGCAGCGCCTTGAAGGCGCGCCGCAATACCTGGCAGATCCCCGCGCGGAAGACATCGACATGCTGGTCGTGCGCGAGAACAGCGAAGGGGAATACGTGGGCGAGGGTGGCCGCGTGGCGCAGGGCCGACCGGACGAGATTGCCAGCCAGACCGGCATTTTCACCCGCCGCGGCACGGAACGGATCATCCGCCATGGCTTCGAGCGCGCCAGGCAACGTGCCGCCGAGCGTGCGCAAGGCCTGCGCAGGCAGCGTGAATTCAAGTCGCCGGACGGCAGTACCGCACACGCCCAGGTCTGCCTGATCACCAAGCGCAATGCCCTGGCACACTGGGGCGAGTTGTATACCGAGGTGTTTGCCGAAATCGCACAGGATTACCCGGATATCGCCACGCACCACGAGCTGGTCGATGCCGCCTGCATGAAGTTCGTGATGTGCCCATGGCAGTTCGATGTCGTGGTAGCCAGCAACCTGCAAGGCGACATTCTCACGGACCTTGCGGCCGTCCTTTCCGGCGGCATGGGTGTGGCACCGTCATCCAACATCAATCCCTCCGACCGTTCCAAGCCACCAATGTTCGAGCCGACCCATGGCAGCGCACCGGACATAGCCGGCCAGGACCTTGCCGGACCGCAAGCGATGCTGCTGACTGCCGCGATGATGCTCGACTGGATGGGCGAAGAAGATGACAAGGCGGCGGCTGCCGGCCGCGCCTTGCGTGCCGCAGTCGAAAGCGACATGGCCGAGCACGGCGTCAAGGGCCGGAAGTGCAGCGAAGTGGGCGCCAGCATCCGCCAACGACTGTCATAAGCGCTCCCATTCCCTTGCAAGCGGCATTCTGCCCATGCAGGGTAGGGGAAAGATTCGAACGCACACGTAATCAAGGGGGTTACACATGATTGGCGACTTCATTTCCAAGTTGAAGGGTGCATCCGGGCTTTCTCCCTTGCTGAAGCAATCGACGTCCATCACCGCATCGCACGGCGAGGGCTGCTACCTGTTCGACACGGACGGTCGCAAGTACCTGGATTTCACCTCCGGTATCGGCGTACTGAGCACCGGCCACTGCCATCCGAAAGTGGTCGAAGCCGCAAAGGATCAGGTCGGCAAGCTGGTGCATGGCCAGTACGCCATCGTGAAGCACGAACCCATCATGAAGCTCGCCGATCGACTCGCCGAGATGATGCCGGGCGATATCGATCGCGTGTTCTTTTCCAATGCCGGCACCGAAGCGGTCGAAACGGCACTGCGACTCTGCCGCCATGCCACTGGCAAACCGAACATGATCGTGTTCCGCGGCGGCTTCCATGGCCGCACCATGGGCTCGCTGTCCTTGACCACTTCCAGCGCCGGCATTCGCGCCGGCCTGCAACCAATGATGGGCGGCGTGGCCGTTGCCCCGTTCCCGGACACCTTCTGGTACGGCATGGATGAAGAGGCCTGCGCCGATTTCTGCCTCAAGGAGCTCGATCACATCCTGGCCACTTACAGCGTGCCGAGCGAAACCGCGGCGATGCTGATCGAACCTGTGCAGGGCGAGTCGGGTTACGTGCCAGCAAACACCAAGTTCATGCAGGGCCTGCGCGAACGCTGCGACAAGCACGGCATCCTGCTGGTGTTCGACGAAGTGCAGGCCGGCAACGGTCGCACCGGCAAGTACTGGTCGCACGAGCACTTTGGCGCCGAGCCGGACATCCTGATCACGGCGAAAGGCATGGCCAGCGGCTTCCCGCTCTCTGCCATGGCCGCACCGGCAAAGATCATGGAGAAAGGCTGGCCCGGTTCGCAGGGTGGCACCTACGGCGGCAATGCCGTGGCATGCGCCGCCTCGCTCGCCACGCTGGACGTGATCGAGGAAGAAGGCCTGGTCGAGAATGCCGCAAAACAGGGCACTTACCTCCGTACGCGCCTGGAAGACCTGCAGCGCGATCACAAGGAAATTGCCGACGTGCGTGGTATCGGCCTGATGCAGGGCACCTACATTGTCGACAGTCAAGGCAAGCCGGACGGCGACCGAACCGCGGCACTGCTGAAAGCCTGCGAGGAACGTGATCTCTTGCTGATTCGTTGCGGTGCTTACGGCGGCCAGGTGGTGCGCTGGATCCCGCCGCTCATTGTCACGCAGGATCAGGTCGACCAGGCGGTCGATGTGTTTGCCGACGCACTCAAGGCGACGAAGTAGACCAGGAACAGGAAACAATGAGCGAAGAGGTCGCAGCCAGCGATTACGCAAGCGGAAGCGATGCGTCCTCGATCTGCTTTACAGCAGAGCAGTGGACGGTATTCCGCCCCCTTTACCGGCTTCAGCTGCTGAGCAAGCAACGGATCGGTCCGCCGATCAGTGCCATCCAGTCATTACGCTACTGGTTGGAGTTCCAGTGGGCTAAACGCAGGCATCCAGCCGTTGCTGGTGAGATCGACTCGCTGGTCGATGACCACAAGAAACTGACCTGGCATGACCTGAAGGACGACAGCTGGGCGAGGCAACAGCAAGGCGACGGCAACATCCGCGTCAGGGTTTCACCAAAGCATCCATGAAAAAGGCCGCCATCAGGCGGCCTTTTTCATGCCCGGGAAAAACATCAGCCCTTCGGCACCGCCTGTGCTTCGACAAAGTCGAACAGGCCTTCCAGGCCACCTTCGCGACCGTAGCCGGATTGCAGCATGCCGCCGAACGGCGCTTCCGGCGTCGGGCCGGTGCCGGTATTCCAGCCGACATGGCCGAAGTGCAGCTTCGCGATCACGCGCTCGGCGAGTGCATCGTCGGCCGTGAACAGATAGGAGGCGAGGCCGAACTCGGTATCGTTGGCGATCTCGACAGCTTCGTCTTCCGTTTCGAATTCCAGCATCGGCACCAGCGGGCCGAAGGTCTCGTCGCGCGCGCATTCCATCTCGCGGGTCACCTTGCGAATGATGACCGGGCCGTGGAAGCCGCCCCAGTCGTTGTCGATAGGGCCGGGGTCCTCGCCGAACATGTGCTCGGCGCCCTTGTCGAGCGCATCCTTCACATGCCGGCGTACCTTCTCGTAGCCGTTGCGATCGATCAGTGGCCCCATGTCGGTGTCTTCCTCCATGCCATCGCCAACCTTCATGTCCTTCACGCGCTCGATGACCTTCTCGCCGAAGGCCTGCGCGACATCCTTGTGCACGAGAATGCGATTGGCACAGACACAGGTCTGGCCACCGCCACGGAACTTGTTGGCGATCAGGTTATCGGCCGCCGAATCGAGATCGGCATCCTTGAACACGATGTAGGGCGCGTTACCACCGAGTTCCAGCGTCAGGCGCTTGACCTGGTCGACCGTGTTCTCGATCAACTTCTTGCCCACACCAGTCGAGCCCGTGAAAGACAGCACCGTCACACGCGGATCCTCGCACAGCGCATCGCCGATCTCGCCGGCAGGTCCCATGACGAGATTCACCTTGCCCTTGGGCAGCTTGACGTCGCGATCCAGGATCGTGAACAGCGCAATCATGGTCAGCGGCGTCTTGGAGGATGGCTTGATGACGCTGGGGCAATCCGCGGCCATCGACGCACAAAGCTTCTTGGCGATCATGCCGATGGGGAAATTCCAGGGGGTGAGCAGGGCAGCCACACCGGCGGGGCGGTAATGCACCGTCCAGTCACCCGGGCGCAGCGTCTTGCCAACCTTGTGCGGCTTCAGCGCCTCGACATTCTCGGCCGCGAAATCGAAAAACGCGGCGGCGTAATCCACTTCACCTTGCGCTTCCTTCCAGGGCTTGCCGTGTTCCAGGCAGAGAATGCGACCGATCTCTTCCTTGTTTGCGCGCAGGGCATCCGCGGTCTTTTGCAACCATTCCTTGCGTTGCTCGATACTCGCGACATCGAAACGCGTCGCATGCGCGGCTTCGACCGCCCGCAGTGTCTCGGCCTTGCCCATGGAAGCGACCGAGGCGAGCTTTTCGCCATTCGCCGGATTGTGCACGTCCAGGGTGTCGCCGGAATCGGCGCCAACCCATTCGCCATTGATGTAACCCGTCAGGTTCTTCAGTAGTGGAGAGTCGATCATTGCGTCACTCCGTATTTCGATCAGCCCAGCAGCTTGGGGCGGATGTGGGTGAGGGGGTTCGCTTTCTGGTAGGTGTTCGCGGCGCGCAACACCAGGTCGTCGCGATGTCGTGCACCAACCAGCTGGATGCCGATCGGCAGCCCGTCCTGCGTAAAGCCGCAGGGCACGCTGCAGGCCGGCTGTCCCGTCATGTTGAAGGGATAGGTGAACGGCGTCCATGTCGGCCAGCGTTCATGCGGCCAGCCATCCGGCACTTCCTGGCCCGCCGTGAAGGCCGGGATCGGCAGCGACGGCGTCAGCAGCAGGTCGTATTTCGCGTGGAAGCGATT
>JAWWBS010000086.1 GCA_033720895.1 Gammaproteobacteria bacterium | reverse complement strand
CTGCTTGCGGCGTTCCATCAGGTACTTGTACTCGCGGCTGTCCTTCTTGAACGTCAGGAACGGAATCTCGCCGCTGTCGATCTGCTCGTCACTGACCGGCACGTTGAAACGGTCACGCACCCACTTCAGGTCGTCGGCATCGAGTTTCTTCTTCTGGTGCGCGCCCATCTGGCCTTCGGCTGCCTTGCCGAGACCGAAACCCTTCACCGTCTTGGCGAGGATGACCGTCGGGCGGGTGCCGGCATGGTTCTCGGCGCGATCGTAGGCCGCGTAGACCTTGCGTGCATCATGACCGCCGCGGTTGAGTTTCCAGATGTCGTCATCCGACATGTTGGCAACCATCTCCTTCAGCTCGGGATAACGACCGAAGAAATGCTCGCGGACGTAATCACCGCCCTTGGACTTGAAGTTCTGGTAGTCGCCGTCGACGCACTCTTCCATGACCTTCTTCAGCAGGCCGTTCTTGTCCTTGGCCAGCAGCGGATCCCAGCGACCGCCCCAGATGACCTTGGTCACGTTCCAGCCGGAACCGGCGAAGTCGGATTCCAGTTCCTGGATGATCTTGGAGTTGCCGCGCACCGGGCCGTCGAGCCGCTGCAGGTTGCAGTTAATGACGAACACCAGGTTGTCGAGCTTTTCGCGCGAAGCCAGCGAGATGGCGCCGCGGGATTCCGGTTCGTCCATTTCGCCGTCGCCGAGGAAAGCCCAGACCTTGCGCTCTCCCGGCTTCAGGAAGCCGCGGTTCTCCAGGTACTTCATGAAGCGTGCCTGGTAGATCGCCATGATCGGACCGAGGCCCATCGACACGGTCGGGAACTGCCAGTAGTCCGGCATCAGCCACGGATGCGGGTAGGACGACAGGCCCTTGCCATCGACTTCCTCGCGGAAGTGCTTGAGCTGTTCTTCGGAAATGCGGCCTTCCAGGAAGGAACGCGCATAGATACCCGGCGAGGAATGGCCCTGGATGTAGACCAGGTCGCCCCAGTTGTCCTTGGTCGGCGCTTTCCAGAAATGGTTGAAGCCGACTTCGTACATGACCGCGGCAGAAGCGTAGGACGCCATGTGGCCACCGAGCTCGGTACCCTTGCGGTTGGCATGCACCACCATCGCCATGGCATTCCAGCGCAGGTAGGCCTCGATACGCTTTTCAATTTCGCGGTCGCCCGGGTACTGCGGCTCCTGCGACGTCGGAATGGTGTTGAGGTAGGCAGTCTCCGCGGAGTACGGCAGGTAGGCACCCTGGCGACGCGCATGGTCCACCAGCTGTTCCAGCAGCCAGTGCGCGCGGTCGGTGCCATGCACGTTCAATACGGCATCAAGAGACTCCAGCCATTCCCTTGTTTCCTGCGGATCGACATCGTTGTTGCTGTCGTTCGGTCGACGTTCGTCGCTCATGGAAAATCCTTGTGGTGTTTTCGTTATGTCTTCTTGTGTTTTCAGTCGTCGGCTGTTGGTCGCCTGCCGCGACAAAATTCGAGAGTGGTGCCGAAAATTCAAAAGATAAAGGCGCCGAAATTGGCGCCTGCTCGCAGCCGGATCATTGCCGGATCATTGCCTGGGCCACGAGACGATATCTGCAACCTGATATGATCGGGTTTCGGACAATTCAGGTCAAGGTAAAACAACATGCACGCAGCCCTTCCCCAGCCCGCAAAAGTCTCGGTAAATCAATCGACAAGCGCACTTTCCATGGCCGCCTTCAAGCGCGCCGACCACCTGCTGGTGGTCCAGGAAAAGGGGGCGAGGAATGTCCTGCCCACCGGCCTGCCGAAAGCGGCAGCCGAGCACCTGAAAAAGACCCTGGGCGCCAAGGCCGGCAATCGCAGCCTGCCGGCGGGAGACATCATCGCGACTTTCGCGACGATCGCTCCCGATGCCACCCCGTTCGAGAGCCTTGAAGCAGCCCGCGGCTGGGTAAAAACGGCCCGCAGCCACAAGGCAGCGAGGCTCGCGCTGGATGTTTCCACCCTCGATGCTGCGCTCGCAGCACAGGTCATCGAGGCCGTGACCGCCGCGATCCTGGCGGTCGAGTTCGAAATGCCGAAGCTCAGCAACAGCAAATCCACCTTCAAGCCGGTGATTCGCTCGCTGGCAACGTTTGGCTCGAAGAAAGTCGACCTGAAGCGGACCCTGGCAGCAGCGGAAGGCACCAACATCGCCCGCTGGCTGACCGCCCTGCCGCCGAACGTGCTGACACCCGGCCAGTACCACAAGTACGTCAAGGAGCTGGCGAAGACCTACGGCTGGAAGCTGGACTTCCTCGGTCATGCCGAGTTGAAGAAAAAGAAGGCCGGCGCCTTTCTCGCCGTGGTGCAAGGCAGCCCGGTCAAGGATGCCGGCATTGCGCACCTCTCCTACACGCCGAAATCGACCGCCCACAAGTCCAGCCCACTGGCGCTGGTCGGCAAGGGCATCTGCTATGACACCGGTGGCACCAACCTGAAGAACGCGTCCGGCATGTACGGCATGCATGGCGACATGCAGGGCTCGGCGGTAGCACTTGGCAACCTGATCGCACTGACGAAACTCGGCGTGAAATACCCGATCGACTGCTGGCTGGCGCTGGCCGAAAATCACATCGGCTCCAAGGCCTACAAGCAGAATGACGTGGTCACCGCCTCCGATGGCACCACCATCGAAGTCGTGCACACCGACGCCGAGGGTCGCATGGTGCTGGCCGACACACTGGCCATTGCGTCGACCCATCGTCGCAAGCCCGGCCTGATCATGGATTACGCCACGCTCACCGGCGCCTGCGTGTATTCCCTGGGCTCGAGCTACTCCGGCGCATTCACGAATCGACCGGATGCCATCCCGGCGTTGATGGAAGCCGGCGAATCCAGTGGCGAGCGCGTCTGGCCTTTCCCGCAGAGCCGCGACTACGACAAGCAGCTGAAAAGCGACATCGCCGACATCAAGCAATGCCTGATCCCCGGCGAAGCCGACCACATCCTGGCGGGCCGCTTCCTGAACCACTTCGTCAAGAACGACACGGCCTGGGTGCATATCGACCTGTCCGCCGGCGAGCACAAGGGCGGCCTGGGCCACGTGCCCTCGGCCCAGACCGGCTTTGGCGTGCGCTTTACGGTGGAATTCCTGCGGAAACACTGATCTTCGCTGCAGATTCAGCGCTGCGGAACTGATTCGGAGCCCTCATTCCTTTAGAATGAGGGCCCGCTTCACTGCACCCCGGGTAAATACCCGGAAAACGGAACACGATGGAAACGCTCAAGATCACCCGCCCCGACGACTGGCACCTGCACCTGCGCGATGGCTCGCAGCTGGGCAGCGTCGTGGCCTTCACGGCAAAGCAATTCGCCCGCGCCATCATCATGCCGAACCTCAAGCCGCCGGTGACCACCACCGAGCAGGCCGGCGCATACCGCGACCGCATCCTGGCCGCATTGCCGGATGGACTGGCTTTCGAGCCGCTGATGACCCTCTACCTGACGGACAACACCACGCCGGAAGAAATCCGCAAGGCGAAAGACTCAGGCTTCGTGCACGCGGTAAAGCTCTACCCCGCCGGCGCGACGACCAATTCCGATGCCGGCGTGACCGACATCACCAAGGTCGAAGACGCGCTGGCCGCCATGGCCGAGGTTGGCCTGCCGCTGTGCGTGCATGGCGAAGTCACGGCCGATGCCATTGACGTGTTCGAGCGCGAAGCGCGCTTCATCGACGAGGTGCTGGCACCGCTGCATGCGCGCCTGCCGGAACTGAAGATCGTGTTCGAGCACATCACCACGGCCCAGGCCGTGAAGTTTGTCGACGGTGCGTCGGACAAGGTCGCCGCGACCATCACGCCGCAGCATCTTCTCTACAACCGCAATGCGCTGTTCAAGGGCGGTATCCGGCCGCATTACTACTGCCTGCCGATCCTGAAAACCGAGCCGGATCGCGAAGCCTTGCTTTCCGCCGCAACCAGCGGCAGCCCGAAATTCTTCCTCGGCACCGACAGCGCACCCCATGCGCGCCATGCCAAGGAAAACGCCTGTGGCTGCGCCGGCATCTTTTCCGCGCACGCCGCGATCGAGCTTTATGCCGAGGCCTTCGAAGACGCCGGTGCGCTTCCCAGGCTGGAAGGCTTTGCCAGCCACTTCGGCGCCGACTTTTATGGCCTGCCGCGCAACAGCGATGAAATCACGCTGAACCGCGATGCCTGGACACCGCCTGACGCCTATCCCTACGGGGACACAGAAATCGTGCCGTTCCGTGCCGGCGAAAGCCTGCGCTGGAAACTGGCCACCCGCTGAAACTAGAAAAGGATTTACATGAACAACCCCCACGCCCTGGGCGAGGAACAGGCAAAGATGATGGCCAACCGCTTTCGCGGTTTCCTGCCCGTGGTCGTTGACGTCGAGACTGGCGGCTTCAATGCCAGCACCGATGCGCTGCTGGAAGCCTGCGCCGTCATGTTGCGTTTCAACGAGAACGGCGACCTGGAACGCCACTCCTCGCACATGTACCACGTCGAACCCTTCAAGGGCGCGAACATCGAACAGGCTGCATTGGATGTCACCGGCATCAAGCCCGACCATCCGCTGCGCCCCGCCATTCCCGAGGACGAAGCGATGCGACGGCTGTTCCGCGAAGTGCGGGCAGAGGTGAAAGCGCATGGCTGCAATCGCGCCGTGCTGGTCGGTCACAACAGCTGGTTCGATCTCAGTTTCGTGAACGCCGCGGTTGAGCGCTGCAATATCAAGCGCAACCCCTTCCATCCCTTTTCCAGCTTCGATACCGCGACACTGGGCGGCGTGGCCTTCGGCCAGACCGTGCTGGCGCGCGCGGTCGACATGGCTGATCTTGGCTGGGACAGCAACGAAGCGCACTCGGCACTCTACGATGCCGAGAAGACGGCAGACCTGTTCTGCAACATCGTCAATCGCTTCAAGCCGATGTACGAATCGGCACTGCAGGACCGCCAGGGAATCTGACCGTGACCAGCTTGCCGAAAAGGTTGGCCGAACTGCTTGATCGCACCAGCGAACGGCGCGACAGCTATCTCGGTTACCCGGTCAGCAAGGATTTCGATTACTCGGAGCTGGCGGATTTTCTCAAGGTGCCGCTGAACAACCTCGGCGACCCCTTCACCGCCTCCACCTGGCAGGTCGACAGCCGCGAGTTCGAGCGCGAGGTCGTGGAGTTTTTCGCGAAACTGATGCGCGCCGAGGAAGATGACTGGTGGGGTTACGTCACCAATGGCGGCAGCGAAGGCAATCTCTACGGCCTGTACCTGGCGCGCGAGCTGTACCCGAACGGCATCGTGTATTTCTCCGAGGAAACGCATTACAGCGTCTCGAAGAACGTGCACCTGCTCGGCATGCGCCACATCATGATTCGCACGCAGGCCAACGGCGAAATCGATTACGACGACCTGCGCGAGACCATCCGGGTGCATCGCGACGTGCCACCGATCATCTTTGCCAACATCGGCACGACCATGACCGAGGCGCGCGACGACATCGCCCGCATCCAGCAGATCATGCGCGATCTCGCCCTGCCCCAGCACTACATCCATTCCGATGCCGCCTGGATCGGACCCGCGGCGCCGTTCATGGATCCGAAGCCGGCGTTCGACTTTGCCGATGGCGCGGATTCGATTTCGATGTCCGGCCACAAGTTCATCGGCTCGCCGATCCCCTGCGGCATCGTGCTGGCCCGCAAGCACCACGTCGATCGCATCGCCCGCTCGATTGCCTACATCGGCGCGCTGGATACCACCATCACCGGCTCCCGCAATGGCCTCACGCCCTTGTTCCTGTGGCGCGCCATCGATCGTTACGGTCGCGAAGGATTGCAATCGCGCGCGCATGAAGCTGTCACATTGGCGGAATACGCTGAAGAGAAGCTCAAGGCTGCCGGCATCGATGCCTGGCGCAACCCGGGCGGCATGACCGTCGTCTTCCCGGCCGCACCCGCAGCCGTGAAGGAACGCTGGCAGCTGGCAACGGCCAAAGGCATTTCGCACATCATCACCGTGCCCGGCGTGACCCGGGAGCAGATCGACGCGTTCGTGCGCGATCTCGTCGAATCGACTGACAAGGAGCAACTGGCATGAAAGGCATCACCGTCGTGACCGAAGACCGCAAGGGACTGATCGCCGAACTTTCCAGCCAGCTGGAAGCCGGTGGTGTGAACATCCTGTCCATCAACGCCCGCGAAGAAGACGGCACGGCCTACGTGGCGCTGGAAGTCGACAAGTACGACGAAGCGCTGGCCGTGCTGCGCGATGGCGCCTACCACGCCGTGCCGGAAGAAGTGCTGGTCATTCGCAT
>JAWWBS010000085.1 GCA_033720895.1 Gammaproteobacteria bacterium | reverse complement strand
GATTTACGCGGAATCTGAATCCCGATATAATTGTGCGATTTACCAGCCGAAACAGCAGGAGCCGCTGCCAATGCGAATTGTCCAGGAAGCCTTGACCTTCGACGACGTCCTCCTGCAGCCCGCCTACTCGGACGTGCTGCCCCGCGATGTCTCGCTCAAGACCCGCTTGACGCGTGAAATCGAACTGAACATTCCGCTGCTTTCCGCTGCCATGGACACCGTCACCGAGGCCCGCCTGGCCATTGCGCTGGCCCAGGAAGGCGGCATCGGCATTGTCCACAAGAACATGACCGCCGAGGAACAGGCCCGCCAGGTGCGGATGGTCAAGAAGTTCGAAAGCGGCGTGATCAAGGATCCGATCACCGTTGGCCCCAAGGCCACCATCCGCGAAGTGCTGGAACTGACCCGTGCCAACAACATCTCGGGTGTGCCGGTGGTGGAAGGCGAATCGCTGGTCGGCATTGTCACCTCGCGCGACCTGCGCTTCGAAACGCATTACGACGATACGGTTTCCACCATCATGACCGGCAAGGACAAGCTGGTCACGGTCGAGGAAGGTGCTTCCAAGGACGAGGTCGAAGCCCTGTTGCACAAGCACCGCATCGAGAAAGTGCTGGTGGTGAACGACAAGTTCCAGCTGCGCGGCATGATTACCGTCAAGGACATGCAGAAGGCCAGCGATTACCCGAATGCCACCAAGGACAGCGACGGCCAGCTGCGTGTGGGCGCAGCCGTCGGCACCGGGCCGGACACCCCGGCGAGGGTGGATGCGCTGGTGGCAGCTGGCGTGGATGTGGTTGTCGTCGACACCTCGCATGGCCATTCCAAGGGCGTGCTGGACCGCGTTGCCGAAATCAAGAAGAAGTACCCGGACCTGCAGGTCATCGGCGGCAATATAGTGACCGCCGAAGCTGCGCTGGCGCTGGTCGAGGCGGGCGCCGATGGCGTCAAGGTCGGCATCGGCCCGGGTTCGATCTGCACCACCCGCATTGTTGCCGGTGTCGGCGTGCCCCAGGTGTCGGCGGTAGCCAATGTCGCCGAGGCGCTGGCGAAGTCGGGCGTGCCGCTGATCGCGGATGGCGGCATCCGTTTCTCGGGCGACCTGGCCAAGGCCATGGCGGCCGGTGCGTATTCCGTCATGGTGGGCGGCCTGCTGGCCGGTACCGAGGAAGCACCGGGCGAGGTCGAGCTCTACGGCGGTCGCTCCTACAAGTCCTACCGCGGCATGGGTTCGCTGGGCGCCATGTCCGGCAAGACCGGATCTGCCGATCGCTATTTCCAGGACAAGACCGACGAGGTCGAGAAACTGGTGCCGGAAGGCATCGAAGGCCGCGTGCCTTACAAGGGTCCGATCGCGCCGATCGTTCACCAGCTGATGGGTGGCCTGCGCTCGGCCATGGGCTACACCGGCTGCCGCAACATCGAGGAGATGCGCAGCAAGCCGCAGTTCTCGCGGATCACCGGTGCTGGCGTCAAGGAATCGCACGTGCATGACGTGCAGATCACCAAGGAAGCGCCGAACTACCGGCTCGACTGAAACAACACGAATACCGGGCCGCGCACGTCGCGGCCCGCTGCTTTGGGCTACCCGTAACCGCCGCTGAGGAAACCTGCTCCGATGAGCCACGACATCCACGATCATCGCATCCTGATTCTTGATTTCGGTTCGCAGTGGACGCAATTGATTGCGCGCCGCATTCGCGAAATCGGCGTGTACTGCGAGTTGCGCGCACCGGACATCAGTGCCGCCGACCTGAAGGCCTTCAAGCCCAGTGGCGTGATCCTGTCGGGCGGTCCCGAGTCGGTCACCGGTGAGGGCGTGCCCAAGGCCTGTCCGGAAATCTACGAGCTCGGCGTGCCGGTGCTTGGTATCTGCTATGGCATGCAGGACATGGCCAAGCAGCTTGGCGGCAAGGTGGAGTCCTCCGCCCACCGCGAGTTTGGCGTCGAGCGCATGACCGTGACCGGCGAATCCCGCCTGTTTGACGGCATCGAAGACAGCATCACCGATGCCGGCCAGCCGCAGCTGGAAGTGATGATGAACCACGGCGATTCAGTGACCGGACTGCCGGATGGTTTTGCACGGGTCGGCCAGTCGAAGGAAGAATCCTGCGCTGCCATGGCAGACGACACGCGTGGTTTCTATGGCGTGCAGTTCCACCCGGAAGTTACCCAGACGAAGCAGGGCAAGCGCATCCTGGAACGGTTTGCGCTGGATATCTGCGGCTGCGAAGCACTCTGGGATTCCTCCAACATCATTGACGACCAGATCGCCGCGGTGCGCGAGAAGGTCGGCAAGGGTCATGTCATTCTCGGCCTGTCCGGTGGCGTGGATTCCTCGGTGGTAGCCGCACTGCTGCACCAGGCCATCGGTGACCAGCTGACCTGCGTGTTCGTCGATACCGGCTTGCTGCGCCTGCATGAAGGCGACCAGGTGATGGCGACGTTTGCGGAGCACATGGGCGTGAACGTGATCCGTGTCGATGCCGAGGACCGCTTCATGAAAGCCCTGAAGGGTGAAACGGACCCCGAGAAGAAGCGCAAGATCATCGGCAACATGTTCATCGACATCTTTGACGAGGAATCGGCGAAGATCGAAGGGGCCGATTTCCTGGCACAGGGCACGATCTATCCCGATGTCATCGAGTCGGCCGGCGCGTCCGGCAAGGCACATGTCATCAAGTCGCATCACAACGTTGGCGGCCTGCCCGAGCACATGAAGCTCACGCTGGTCGAGCCGCTGCGTGAGCTGTTCAAGGACGAGGTGCGCAAGATCGGAGTCGAGCTCGGCCTGCCGGCAGAGATGGTCTATCGTCATCCCTTCCCGGGCCCGGGCCTGGGTGTGCGCATCCTCGGCGAAGTGAAGAAGGATTACGCCGAGATGCTGCGCCGTGCCGATGACATCTTCATCAGCGAACTGCGCAAGCATGACCTGTACGACCAGGTCAGCCAGGCCTTTGCCGTGTTCCTGCCGGTCAAGTCGGTCGGCGTGCAGGGCGATGGTCGCCGCTACGAGTACGTCATTGCCCTGCGTGCTGTCGAAACCATCGATTTCATGTCGGCGCGCTGGGCGCACCTGCCATACGATTTCCTCGATATTTGCTCGCGCCGGATCATCAACGAGGTCGAGGGCATCTCCCGCGTGGTCTACGACATCTCCGGCAAGCCGCCCGCCACCATCGAGTGGGAGTGAGCTGAATCGGTGTGCTTCCGCGCCACGTTGAAGGAGACGTTCTTCAACGGGGGAAGACATGCCGTTTATCGATTTCGTCGGGCCGGACAGCACCGACCCGGCCGTTCGTGACTATTACGCTGCCGTGACGGGCGAAGACGGGAACATCAGCAACATGTTCCCGCCGCATGCCCACGAGCCGTCGATTTTCCATGCCTGGAACGGCCTGCTGGGAGCCATTCGGGAGCAGCTGGACCTGCGCCGCTACGAGCTGGCAACCCTGGCTGCGGCGAAGGAACTGCGCAGCAGCTACTGCATGCTGGCGCATGGCTCGGTGCTGCTGGAAAAATTCTATTCCGAGGAAGCCTTGCAGGCGATTCTTGCCGACCATCACCGGGCGGGCCTTGCCGCTGCCGACGTGGCGCTGATGGATTTCGCCACCAAGGTGGCGCGCGACGCCACCGCCATCACGCAGGCCGATATCGATGCCATGAAGACCTCCGGGCATTCCGACCGGGAGATCTACCTTTTCTCGGCGGCGGCTGCTGCTCGCAGTTTCATCACCAAGCTCGTCGATGCACTGGGCGTCCAGCCGGATGGCAAGTACCTGGCAATGCCCGAATCGCTTCGCAAGCAGCTGGTGGTGGGTCGGCCCATCGACAAGCCCGCCTGAGCGGGGCATCATCCGGCCATGAACGATGTGACCGGAACCGACCTCGAATTCATGCGGCGCGCCCTGGCGCTGGCGGAAGAGGGTGCTGCACGGGGCGAGGTGCCGGTGGGCGCCGTGCTTGTGAAACAGGGCGAGGTCGTTGCCGAGGCCTTCAACCAGCCCATCTCCTCGAACGATCCGACTGCCCATGCCGAGATCCTGGCCCTGCGCCAGGCTGGAAAATCACTCGGCAATTATCGCCTCACTGACACGACGCTCTATGTCACGCTGGAGCCCTGCACCATGTGTGCCGGCTCCTTGACCTGGGCGAGGGTGGGCCGCCTGGTGTTTGCGGCCAGCGAGCCGCGCACCGGCGCGGCCGGCAGCGTGTATGACATTCCGCGTGACCAGCGGCTGAATCATCGTCTCGAGGTGACAGGCGGCGTGCTGGCCGAGGAAAGCGCGGCCTTGTTGCAGGAATTCTTCAGAAACCGACGCTGAGGTCTACAGTGATTCGGTGGCGCTGGTGACCTGGTCTTCCTGGTTGGTGATCCACACCAGGATGTCGTAGTAGCTCCGGATGTTCTCGACATACAACACCGGTTCGCGGCCGCGTGCATAGCCGTGCTTTGTCCGGCTGTACCACTTCTTCTGGCTCAACAGGGGAAGGTATTCGCGCACGTCGATCCACTTGTCCGGATCATCACCAGCCGCTTCCGTCAGGATGCGGGCATCCTCGAGATGGCCGAAGCCGACGTTGTAGGCGGCCAGCGCCAGCCACGTGCGATCCGGTTCCTCGATGCGATCCGGAATCTTGTCCTTGACCCGGTCGAAATAGCGGGCGCCGCCGAGGATGGACTCCTCGGCATCACGCCGATTGTCGATGCCCACATGGCGCGCAGTGTTCCGTGTCAGCATCATGATGCCGCGGACGCCAGTCGGCGAAACGGCATCCGGGTCCCAGTGTGATTCCTGGTAGCCGATGGCGGCGAGGAGTCGCCAGTCCACGCCAGCCAGCAGGGCCGCCTCTTCGAAGGTCTCGCGATAGGCAGGCAGGCGCGAGTCGATGTGCCGCATGAAGATTCGCGTGCCGACGTAATCGAAGCGATCGGTGTTGCCATAGTGCCGGTCGATCACCTGGGCCAGCTGGCCGCTGCCCTGCAGCGTTTCAAGGAAGATGACGGCCTCGCGATAGAGACTGTCGTCAGGACCGCGCTGGAAGGCCCAGGCCAGCGGCTCGGGCTCGGCGAGATCCAGTGCGGCCCGCAGCTCGGGGTAATAGCGCTGGCCAAGCGCGATCTCGACGGAGTCGGCCACGGCATATTCGAGTTCCTTGCTGGCCACCTTGGCCAGCAGTTCCTCGGCGCCGACATCAAAGCGCTGGACCCAGCTGGTGTCGTCGTACACCCTGGCGAGCGATTCTTCGTGGCTCGAGCCGCTGATCACGCCAAGCGAAGAGCCTTCGATCTCTTCGAGACTGCGCGGTCGACCCTCGCCATAGCGATAGACGATCTGGGGGGTGATCTCCAGGTAGGGCGGTCCGAACCAGAAATCCGCCTTGCGCGTGCGGGTTATGGACAGGCCTGCGGCGGCAATATGGGCTTCGCCGCGCCTGACAGCCGGAAGCACCTCCGAGAAGTTCTCGGGCGCATACATGTTGAGATTGACGCCCAGATGGGTGGCAAACTGGCTCGCGAGGTCGTATTCCAGTCCGGCCGGACCCTCGGCGCCGAGATAGAATGTTGTCGGGGAGTTGCGAGAAACAACCCGGAGTTCGCCCCTTGCCTTGACCTGCTCAAGCAGGCTGGGCGGCGGCTGGCAGGTGCCCAGCAGCAGGGCCAGGATGATGATGGTCAGGACTCGCAAGCGGTTATTGTCTCCGTGACTGTCGCTCGGTCTGGCTGCCCCCTATCTTAACCCAGAATGCTGTTGTAGAATCCCCACCCCTCGGAGAGGTGCCAGAGTGGTCGAATGGGGCTGACTCGAAATCAGTTGTCCGGTTCTCCCGGACCGGGGGTTCGAATCCCTCCCTCTCCGCCAATTATGCGAAAGGCCCGCTCTGCGGGCCTTTTGCGTTCCTGCGGGTCAGCGTCGAAGCGGCATCCGGGCGGGGCGATCGAGCCGGGAGCCCCGCAGGCGGCACTGCCGCCCGCCCGGCTGCCAGCCACAGCTCGACCGCCTCCTGGTCAGCGATGTATCAATTGAGCAAAAAAACACCAGCTGAGGGCGAGTCGCCAACGGCAGGCAGTCGCGCCTTCCTGTAGAGACTGCACTACCCGGGCATTCCATGTAGATTGGAAGGACCGCCTGTGCTCGGGGGGAGCGGGATGTCTTTGTCTGTGGGCCGATCAGAACTGTATTCGCGCGTGTTGGCACGGGCCGTTCTCGGCCTGTTGATGGTCGGATTGCCGGTCACCGTCGGGGTGGAGGCATCACCGCAAGAGGTCAGGGTTGGTG